>JBJMNM010000258.1:0-4785 GCA_045804305.1 Gemmatimonadaceae bacterium
GCAGACCGGCGACAACCTCACGCCACGCTTCCAGTGGTTCCTGCTGCCGGCGGTATTGCTCCTCTGGCTCGACACCGTGCTCGGAGGTCGTCATGGACGGCGGCGTCGCAGCGCCGCTGCCGCGGAGACGGCCGTCGCCGCTGCGCTGATCGGAACAGTGGTGCTCAGCGGCTGCGCCCCCCCGCGCGAAGCGATCGACGGAGTGGCCGCGTACAAGGCGAAAGACTATCCCCGTGCGGTGGCACTGCTCGCGAAGGTCGCGACCACCGATCGTTCGCCCGGCGCGCTGTACAACTACGGGACGGCGCTGATCGCCATCGACTCCACCGCCTCCGCGGCGGAAGTGCTCGATCGCGCCGCCGAGCATACCGACGAGGAGACGCAGTACCGCGCCCGGTTCAACGGCGGCTTGGCGCACCTGCTGCCCGGCCTCAAGGCGACGCGGGACTCCGCCGGGGACGATTTGAAGCAGGCCCTCGCGCACTACAAGCGGGTGCTGCTCCAGCGCCCCGCCGATCTCGACGCCAAGTGGAACTACGAGCTGGCGCTCGAGAAGCAGAAGAAGGGCGGGGGCGGTGGAGGCGGCGGACAGTCCAACTCGTCCGAGGCGCCGGCGCAGCAGGAGCCCAAGCCCCAGCCGACGCTGGCGCAGCGGCAGGCCGAGCAGATTCTGGGCAGCGCGCAGCGCGAGGAGCGCGACGTCCAGAGCAAGAAGCAGAAGCAGAGCCGACAGGAGCCGCCGCCAGGCGGCAAGGACTGGTGAGGACGCGGTGATCGGGCTGGCGCTGATCGCACAGATCGCGATCGTCGCGCGCGGGCCCGACACCGCCACGTCGTGCGCCCCGCTCGAGTTGAGCGTCGCGGCGCGAGTCCCCGGCGTCATCGCGCCCCGCATCGCCCTGCCGCTCAGCGGCGACGTGCAGCTGCTCCGCTCGCGTGTCGTCTCGCGGACCGATCGCGACGGGGCGGGTCAGGCGTCCACCATCACCGAAGGCGTATTCGTCGTGGCGACGCGAGCAGTGGGGCGCGTCGTGCTGCCGGCGTTCGTTGCTAGCGTGGGTCCCAACGCCGCACGCGCGGCGCCGGTGACCGTGGAGGTGAGTCCGAGCGACGTGAGCACCCCGACCGTGCTCGTACGTGCGTCGCTGGATGGCGGGAGTGGGGTGCGCGGCGACTCGCTCTACGTGGGCCAGCAGGTGGACTACGTGGTGGACGTCCACCTGAACGAGGCAGCTCGGCAACGCCTGCGCCGCAATCCCACCTTCTTCTCGCCGGACATGCCCGCGGTGCTCGCCTACGATCTGCCGGCGCCGCCCCCCGTGGAACGCGAGACGCGCCGCTGCTTCGAGACGCTCTCGTATCGTCGCGCGCTCTTTCCGCTGTTCCCCGGACCGGCGGACATTCCGCCAGCCGTGCTCACCTATTCGCTTCCGCTTTCCACGTCGTTCTTCTCTCGGGAGGAGAGCTACGAGGTACGCACCGAAGGCGTGCATTTCGTGGCGATCGAGCCGCCAGCGAGCGGCCGTCCATCGGACTATGCCGGCGCGGTCGGCGCGGTGCGCGCGTCCGCGAGCGTGAGCACGTCGCACGGCCGGATGGGCGACCCCATCGTGCTGACCGTGCGTCTCGACGGCACGGGCAACGTGAAGCTCCTGCCGCGCCCGGTCATCACGCTCGCGTGGGCGTCCATCGCGCTGGGCGAAGAGCGGGTCACGGTCGACAGCTCCGTCGCCGCCGTGCGCGGCACCAAGGAGTTCGACTGGCTGCTCACGCCCGAGCGAGCGGGGCATCTCCAGGTGCCGGGTCTGCGCTACCCGTACTTCGATCCGGCGCGCGGCACGTATGACGTGGCGGTCACCGACAGCATCGCACTCGATGTCGCCTCCGCGTCGCTGGCGAGTGCCGATACCTCGCTCGCGACGCGCCTGCCGATTCGCACCGTGCTTCGGGCCGAGGTGCCGCCCGAGCTTCCGGCGCGGGGGTGGTACTGGGTGCTGCTCCTCGTCGCGCCCGCGCCGGCGACGCTTCGCCGTCTGCGCACGCGCCGCCGACACCGCGCCGCCGGTGTGTCGGCGGCGCGCCGGCTGAGGAGACTTGCCGCGGCGCGGACGCCGCCGGCGCCACGCGAGCTGCGCCGCGCATTTCTCGACGCCATGCGCGACCGCGTGCCCGCGCTTCGGGATTCGTCGTCACGCCTGCCCCTCGGGCGCGCGCTGCGCTACGCTGGCGTCACGGAAGCCACGGCGCTCGAGGCGGACGAGGTGCTCGAGCGGCTCGACGCGGCCGCCTTCTCGCCGGTTGGCCGCGTCGATCGCGCGCTCGTGCAACGAGCCGCGGCGATCGCCGCCGCGGTCGACGACGAAGCTGTGCGCCCGTCGCCGTCGCCGACGCAGGCCGGGCCAGCGACGATCGTCGTGCTCGCGCTGCTCCTCGGTGCCCAGTTGATCGCCATGCCCGATGCGGTCACGCGCACGTTCGCGGACGGCGTGGCCGCGTACGAGCGCGGCGAGCTTGCCGCGGCCCAGCGGCTCTTTATGCGCACGTCGGCCCGCGCGCCACGAGCGGTGGATGCATGGGCCAACCTCGGCGCCGCGGCCTGGACTCGAGGCGACACGGCGAACGCGGCGCTGGGTTGGCAGCGTGCACTTCGGCTCGACCCGCTCGATGGCGAAGTGCGCGAGCGGCTGGCGACCGTGCAGCCGCCGCTGATCGGGTCCGCCGCGTACGTCGCGCCGGTGCCGGTGAATGCGATGGCGCTCGCTGCCCTCGCACTCTGGATATCCGCCTGGCTCGCGCTGGCGCTGCCGCTGTCGTGGCGGCCGCCGCAGACGCGCGCCCTGGCGGGTGGAGCGCTCGTGCTGGCCGTCGTGGCGCTCGGTGGCGCGCTGGAGCTGCGCGACCGCGCCGACGTCCGCGGACTCGGCGTGCTGCGCAGTGGTCGCGAGCTGCTCGACGCGCCGACTCCCGCTGCGCCCGCGGCTGCCAGCGCGGCCGCGGGCGAAGTGGGCGCCATGGGCGCACGGGAGGGCGCGTGGGTCCGGCTGACTCTCGACGGGTCGCGCGCCGGCTGGCTGCCCGTGGCCGCGCTGCTTCCACTGGACGCGCCCGGCGGTAATTGACCGGGCCGTCGCCGGCCGGGTAGCATTCCGCGATGGCTCTCCCCCGCATCGCCGTCCTTCCGCCCGCCGTGGCCGATCAGATCGCCGCCGGCGAGGTGGTCGAGCGCCCCGCCTCGGCGCTCAAGGAGCTCGTGGAGAACGCGCTCGACGCCGGCGCCACGGCGATCGACATCGCGATCGAGGACGGGGGCAAGGCGCTCATTCGCGTGAGCGACGACGGCAGCGGCATGGAGCGCGACGACGCCCTGCTGGCTCTGGAGCGCCACGCCACCTCGAAGATCCGCGTCGCCGCCGATCTCGTGGGCGTCGCGAGCTTCGGCTTTCGCGGTGAGGCGCTGCCGGCGATCTGTTCGGTGAGCCATCTGACCGTGGAGACGGCGCCGGCGGACGGCGCCGGCACCGCGATTCGTGCCGCCGGCGGCGCCGTTGAAGAGGTCCGCGACGTGGCGCGCCGACGTGGCACCACGATCACGGTGTCGCGGCTCTTCTACAATGCGCCGGCGCGGCAGAAATTCCTTCGCGGCACGCGCTCGGAGTGGCGCGGCGTGCTCGAGGCGGTGACTGTGGTGGCGCTCGTCCGCCGCGACGTACGCCTCACGCTCAGCCACGACGGCAAGAGCGCGCTCGCGCTCGCACCGGCGGCATCGCTTCGCGACCGGGTCGCTGCGCTGTGGGGCGCGAGTGCGGCCGACCGATTGCTCGACGTGGAGGACGTGCGCGGCAGCATCCAGGTGAGCGGCCTCGCCGAGCGTCCGGCGGACGTGGGCACCGCCAGCCGGCGCACCTTTCTCACCGTGAACGGCCGGCCCGTGCGCGACAACGGGCTGCTGCGCGCCGCTGAGACGGCGTACCGGTCGACCATCACCGGCGGGCTGCGACCATCGCTGCTGCTCGACGTCGTCGTGCCGGCCGACAGCGTGGATGTCAACGTGCATCCGGCGAAAGCCGAAGTGCGGTTCCGCGACCGATGGGTGGTGGAGCGCGCCGTGGAGGACGCAGTGCGCCGCGCGCTCGGTACCTTCGACGCGAGCGCGGCGCTCGGCGTGCGCCGCTGGTCCGCCGGCGCGCAGCCCTGGGCCTCCGCGCCGGCCACCGCGGACGTGAAGCTTCTGCGCGCTACACCAGAGCCCATCTTCCCCGACGTCACACGCGCCGCGGAGCCGGAACCGCCCGTCGTGGTGCCGCCGCTGCTCCAGCTGCGCCGCACCTACATGCTGTTCGAGCACGACGACGGTGTCGTCCTCATCGACCAGCATTCAGCCCATGAGCGCGTGCTGTACGAGAAGTTCATCGGCATGCTCGAGCGTGGTGAGGCGCCGTCACAGCGGCTGCTCTTCCCGCTCACGCTGCACCTCGCGCCCGCCGAGGCCGAGGCGTTCGAGGCGCATCGCGAGGTGCTGGCGAGGCTGGGCTTCGAGGTGGAAGGGTTCGGCGGCCACACGCTGCTCGTGCACAGCGTGCCCATGCCCCATCCGCGCTTCGATGCGGAGCGCTGTCTTCGCGAGACGCTCGCCGCATTGGCGGGCGACCGTGAGGGCGCGGCGCACGCGCGGCACGAGCGCCTGGCGGCAACGGTGGCATGCAAGGCGGCGATCAAGGCGGGCGACGAGCTCTCGGCCGGCGAGATGCGGGCGCTGTTCATCGCGCTCGGCGACACCCGGCTGCC
>JBJMNM010000259.1:0-2464 GCA_045804305.1 Gemmatimonadaceae bacterium
ACTCGCCCCACCGCGGTCGCTCGCAATGCAGCACTATGTTTCACCGATGCCCGCGCCCACCGGCCTCCTCACCGCCGACTACGACTTCGCGCTTCCTCCCGAGCTGATCGCGCAGACGCCGCTCGCGCGGCGCGATGCGAGCCGGCTCATGATCGTGGATCGTTCGACGCAGACCATCTCGCACCGCGGCTTCGCCGAACTCCCGTCGCTGATGGCGCCGGGCGATCTGCTGGTGGTGAATCGGTCCCGCGTCGTGAAGGCGCGGCTGCTCGGCACACGCGTCGGCTCGGGCGCGCCGGCGGAGATCTTTCTGCTCTCGCCGCTCGGCGACGACCGCTACGAGGCGCTGGTGTCGCCGGGCGGCAAGCTCAAACCCGGCCGCGTGGTGGAGATCGCGCCCGGGTTCACCGCGGAGATCCTCGCGGTCACCGAGCGGCGCACGCGGATCGTGCGGCTCAGTGCGGACGCGGGCGTCGAGCAGGCGATCGAGGCACACGGGCACACTCCGCTTCCGCCCTACATCGCGCGTGGCGACAACGCGAGCGATGCGGAACGGTACCAGACGGTGTACGCGCGAGAGCCGGGGTCGGTGGCGGCACCCACTGCCGGCCTGCACTTCACGCCCGAGCTGCTCGCCGCGCTCGACGCCCGCGGCGTGCGGCGCGACGAGGTGGTCCTCCATGTCGGCGCGGGCACCTTCAAGCCGGTGGAGGTAGCCGACCCCGCCGAGCATCTGATGCACGAGGAGCGGTATCTCGTGCCCGACGAAACCGCCCGGGCAATCATGGAAACTCGCGCCGCGCACGCTCGTGTGTGGGCCGTCGGCACCACCACCACGCGGACGCTCGAGAGCGCCGCGGCCGGCGACGGCTCCGTGCGTGCGGGGTCCGGAGAGACGCGTATCTTCATCCGTCCCCCCGCGCGACCACGCGTGGTGGATGCCCTCGTCACCAACTTTCATCTGCCGCGGTCCACTCTGATCATGCTCGTCGCGGCGTTCGCCGGCTACGATCTCACGATGCGCGCGTATCGCGAGGCGGTCGCCGAGCGGTACCGCTTCTATTCCTACGGCGACGCCATGGCCGTCCTATGACCATCGGGCCGACCTCCGCGCGCACCGCGCCAACGAACTTCGACTTCACGCTCGAGGCCTCGAGTGGTGCCGCCCGGGCGGCGCGTTTCGCCACGCCGCACGGCGTGGTGCAGTCGCCCGCCTTCATGGCCGTGGGGACGCTCGCGACCGTGAAAGCCCTCGATCCCGACGATCTGCGCGCGATGGGCGCGCAGATGATCCTCGCGAACGCCTACCATCTCCACCTCCGACCCGGCGACGAGCTGGTGCGAGAGCTGGGCGGCCTGCACGAGTTCATGCGCTGGGATGGGCCGATCCTCACCGACTCGGGCGGCTTCCAGGTGTTCTCGCTCGAGGGATTGCGGACGGTCGACGAGGACGGCGTCGACTTCCGCAGTCACATCGATGGCTCCAAGCGCCGCTTCACCCCCGAGAGCGTGATGCACATCGAGCGCAACCTCGGCGCCGACGTGATCATGCAGTTCGATCACGTGATACCGGGTCAGAGCGAGGCGGTGATCGCGCGCGACGCGAGCGAGCGAAGCATCCGCTGGCTCGCACGGTGCGCAGCCGCGTTCGAGCAGCTGAACCGCGATGATTCCGTGCAACACCGGGCAGACCAAAAACCGCGTGGGGACCAGGCGTTGTTCCCGATCGTCCAGGGCGGCATCCACGCCGACCTCCGCCGCGAGGCCGCGCGCGCCATTCGCGACATGGGCGACTGGAAGGGCTACGGGATCGGCGGCTTGTCCGTGGGCGAGGCCAAGCCGGACATGTATCGCATCCTCGAGGAGGTCCACGAGGTGCTCCCCACCGAGCGGCCGCGCTATCTCATGGGGGTCGGGTTCCCCGAGGATCTCGTGGAAGGCGTGCGGCGCGGCGTGGACCTGTTCGACTGCGTGGCGCCCACCCGCATGGGGCGCAACGGCGCCGCCTTCACCGTCGACGGCCGCCTCAACATCAAGCGCGCCGAGTTCCGCGCCGACCGCCGACCACTCGATCCCGACTGCGACTGCGCGGCGTGCACCCGCTTTTCCCGCGCCTACATTCGCCACCTTTTCCTGGCCGACGAGATTCTCGGGCTGCGCCTGCTCTCGCTGCACAATGTACATTTCCTCGTCTCGCTCATGCGGCAGGCGCGGAACGCCCTGCTCGGCGGTACCTTCGGCGCGTGGAGCGAGAACTGGCTCCGCCGCTACCACTCTCGCCCCACCACGGCTCTCGTATGAACGATCTGGGCTTTTCGTCCGCGCTGCTCGCCCTTCAGCTTGGCGGATCGGGCGGCACCGGCGCCCTCACGCCGGTCCTCATCCAGCTCGCGGCGATCTTCGCCATCTTCTACTTCCTGCTCATCCGCCCGCAGCAGGCACAGAAGAAGAAGCACGAGGAAGC
>JBJMNM010000260.1:0-2566 GCA_045804305.1 Gemmatimonadaceae bacterium
CGCGCGCGGCGCGGGACTCGGCCGCCGCCTCGCTGATTCCTGCCTCGCCCATGCGCGCATGCTCGGCGCCGCGCGAGTCGTGCTCGTGTCGAGCTCACTGCTCGGCCCAGCGCTCAAGCTCTACGAGTCGATGGGCTTCGAGCAGCGACAGATGCCCGAGGGCGTTCCGTACGCGACGGCCGACGTGTACATGGTGCTGGACCTGACTACGAGCTGAGTCGGCGGCAGGTAGGACGTCTTGTCATCCCGCAGGAGCGAGCGCAGCGAGCGAGGGTCGGGATCTATCAGCCCGGGGCGCGTGCCTCGTCACGGTCGGTAGATCCCGACACTCGCTCCGCTCGTGCGGGATGACAAGCCCTCGACGCTCGGGAGCTCAGGCTCGACGCGAGGCGGCTCGAGGCGGGCCTTGAGGAACGCCAGCACCTCCGCTTCGTGCCGGCGCATGACCGCGCCCTGCGGCTGACGCTCCTTCCAGGTCTCCTCCGGCGCGGGAGGGAGGACACTGCCCTCGAGGTACGCGGAGATGAGCATCGGGTGGATGTAGTACTTCCGGCATACGCTCCGCGTGTTGCCGAGCCGCGACGCCGTCTGGTCGATCGCCCTGAGCACGTTGCGGTCGGCTTCCTTCTTCGTTTGCGCCGGCCCCATGTCGCGTAGCGCCTGCGCGGCGATCATCGTGCCCGCCCACGTTCGAAAGTCCTTGGCCGTGACCTCGCGGCCGGCGATCTCGCGCAGATACGCGTTGACGTCTTCCGCCTGCACCGCCTGACGCTGGCCGGCGTCGTCCACGTACTGGAACAGCTCGTACCCCGGCAGCTCGGCGCACCGCTGCACGATGCGCGCAATGCGGCGGTCGGTCACCGCCACGGCATGCACGACACCGCTCTTGCCGCGGAAGTCGAAGCGCAGCCTGGCGCCGTCGATCTGCACGTGCCGCGTGCGGAGCGTCGTGAGGCCGAACGACTTGTTCGCCTTCGCATACTCCTGCGTCCCCACGCGAATGAGCGTGCGCTCGAGCAGCCACACGATCGTCGCCATCACCTTCTCGCGCGGCAGGTCCGGCTTCGCGATGTCGCTCTCGACGCGCTCGCGGATCCGCTGGATCACGTCGCTGAGCGCGATCATCCGATCGAACTTCACCCCGTCGCGGTGCTCGCGAAAGCTGGGGTGATAGCGGTACTGCTTGCGCCCACGCCCATCGCGCGCCGTGACCTGGAGATGACCGTCGGGGTTGGGGCAGATCCACACCTCCGTCCACGCCGGTGGAATCACGAGCGCGCGGAAGCGCTTCAGCATGGCGCGATCGCGGACGATGTTGCCGTCCGGATCGGTGTACGTGAACCCGCGCCCGTGCCGCTTGCGCCGAATTCCCGGCATCGCGTCCGTGACGTACAACAGCCCCACCGCTTGCGCGGAGCTGACGTACTCTGGAACGGCAGGTAGGCCCACGGTCCTCCTCCTCAAGTCGCGGCGACGTCGCCACTCCCGGACGGAATCTCCGCCGGGTCTCAGGGCATGGACGGCGAAGCGAGCCCTACCGCAACCATACTTCCCGAACAAAGGCCGAAATGCGTGAGCGAACGGCGAGCGTTCCCGCGGCCCGCATTGCTATGTTCCCGGCATGACCACGCCCCTTCCTTCGTCCTCCACCCCGCGCCGCGCCTTCTGGTGGGGCCTCGTCGTGATCGGACTGGTGCTCGCCCTGTCGGTGGGAGTGATGCTCATCCGCGGCGCCTCGGGCGCACTGGGTCGCATCGGACAGCCGGCCGAGCCGGTCATCACCCAGCAGATCGTCGTCGAGCGGCTGCGCGACGTCGCCAAGCTCGTGGCCACCGAGATGACCCTGCGCGACGTCGTGATCTACGAGCAGACGCGCTTCGGCTCGACGAAGAAGGTGCTCCTGGTGGTGACAGGGCGAGTCGCGGCGGGGATCAACCTCGAGCATGGCGCCGACGTGCAGATCGACTCCACGGCGAAGCGGATCAGCATCGTCCTTCCCCCGGCGGAGATTCTCAGCGTGGACGTCCTCAACGTGACGACGTACGACGAGCGCGCCGGCCTCTGGAATCCCTTCCAGCCCGAGGATCGCGACCTGATCCAGCGTCGCATCCGCGGACAGTTGATGTCGGCGGCGCGACAGTCGGGCATCCTGCCGCACGCCGACCAGAGCGCGGCCAAGGTGCTCACCGAGCTGCTGAGCCGAGACGGCTACGCAGTGGAGATTCGCCGTCCCGGGAGCGAGCGGCCGCTTGGAGGCTGATCCGCTCCCGCGCACTGCCACAGGCCACGTGCTGAGCCGCCCGCGCTCACGTCCGCGCAGACGTGCTGTTAGGTTGAAGCGATGGCGATGCCCGACACCCAGATCAGGTCGCGCGACGAGCTGATTGCCGAGCTCCAGGGCGAGATCAAGACGCTGGCCCGCGAGCGGAACGCGGTGATCCTGGCGCACAACTACGAGCGCCCCGAAGTGCAGGACGTCGCGGACTTCGTCGGCGACTCGCTCGGTCTGTCGCGCGAGGCCGCGAAGACCAAGGCCGACGTGATCGTCTTCTGCGGCGTGCACTTC
>JBJMNM010000261.1:0-10740 GCA_045804305.1 Gemmatimonadaceae bacterium
AGCGCGATCATGCTGCCGCAGATCGGGACGAGCAGGGGAAGGAGCCGCTCGCGAGGGAGCAGCACGATGAGCGCGCCGGGAACGAAGGCGAGCAGACACACGACGAGCCACGGCTCGAAGCCCGGCGACGGCTGACCGCCGTCCGAGGGCACGACCTTGTCGGTTTTCGACATGAGTAGACTCCGCCCCGCGAATGAGGCGGGGCACGCAGGTATGATGAATTGTTGGGTACGCGCGCAGCGTTGCGCCGCCTAAGCGGCGGCGAACAGGTCAGCCGACCGTGTTCAGAGTCGCGGCGGGAGGCGCGGTGGCGTCGTACGTGAACGTGAGCGACTCACGATCACGGATGCCGGAGAGCGCGAACGCAGACGGCGCAGCAAGGCCGTGGTGGCGCACGACAAGGCGGCGCCCGGGAAGGAACAACCGGCTCGCCCAGTCCGATGGCGACGCCGTCTTCGACGTCGCAACGCGGCCGACGGTCGCGTGCGGCGCCAGGACCGCGGCGGGCTCGCCATGCATGCTGTCGAACGCCGAACCGAAATCGCTCCGCGTCTCGCCAGCGCGAACGTTGGCGGCCAGGCAGAAGACGACGAGGGCGAAGAACGCCTGGAGAAAGTGCCGCTGGCGGCGCATGAGGGAAATATAGCCACCCGGCGCACGCGCGTGAAGCGAGGGTGATACGAGGGACCATGCGGCCAGTGTCAACTGTTACCGCCGTCCGTTGGCGCCCGGCATCGCGGTTAAACCGCCGCTGACCATCGGCTAACAGCTAGATGTGTGGGTGCGTGCCGTGATCTAGCGTTGCCGTGCACGGGGAGAACGTGCGTCTCAGTGAGCAGTACAAACGACACATTGCCGCGTCATCCCAGAAACACAATCATCCAGTTGCGCAGTTGGTCCGCGCTGAATGCACGATACGCCGCGAACAATAGCGATCATGAACATTTCACATAGCGTACTCTGGCCCCGCGCGACCGTCCATGATACCCGCCTGGAAGGTATCAGGCTCGGACTCATTGTCGGAACAGCAACGTGGTTGTGGGTCGCAGCGGTGGACGTGGTCGCGACGGGGCGACCGTTCCATACCTTCACCGCGCTCGGAGGTGTGCTCGTCGTCACCATCGTGCACTACCTGCTGAACCTGACGTACGGCGTCGTGTTGCTCTCCTTCGTCCATGGTGCCGAGCGTACGCCGAGCCTGATTATCGGTGCGCTGTTTGGGACACTCCTGATTGAGGTCGCATTCGCCATGCTGACGATCATCCTCGCCCAATACACACTGGGCAGCACCGCCTGGCTTGCAATTTTCGGCGGAAGCCTGATCGGAACCGCGATCGCAATAGCCCTGCTTGCCCAAACGCACCCGCTCGCCGCCTACCTGCGGTGTGCGGAAGAAGAAACATAAAGCATTCACGCGTACGAGCTACGTCGCGAGCATCCTTGCGTCAGTGCGCGCGCGTCGCCGTGCGGAGGCGCCGCCGCAATAGTCGCTCGAGCACCGCCACATCGCTGATCGCAGTTGCGCGCGAGCCATACACGAGCGTGACCCGCCCACGTCTGGCGCGCCGCACGAGATCAGCGAGAACCACCCTTGCGGCCGCCGCGCGAAGCTCGCCCGTGTATCGCACCCGAAACTCCGGCCACTTGGCGGGATCATGGCCATACCACTCACGTAGCTCCCGGGACGGTGCGATGTCCTTTTCCCATGCATTGAGGCACGCTCTCTCCTTCGACACGCCTCGTGGCCAAAGGCGATCGATCAAGACCCGGTATCCATCAGCCGGTACCGCCGGCTCGTAGGCTCGCTTTGTGGCAATCATGGCCTGAGTGCCTGCCACATCCGCTGGAGCAAGGGCGCATGCTCGGACGGCCAATCAGTCCGCCTCCTGCGCATTGGCATCGCCCGGAGGTGGCTCGGCCCCGGAAGCTCTCGTCTCGCTCGCTGCGTCTCGACGCGGGGCGAAGCCGAGACCAGCTTCCGCTGGTCGACCGGCTCCCGCGCCTTGGCGAGCAGCATGTAGACTGTCGCCATGAGCGACTGGAATGGAGTCATGATGAGTCCTCGTCATTGATGGTTGAGTGGCAACCTATCGGGACGACGATGGGCAGTCTCTAGTACGAACGTCGACGCGCATGGTACACGCGCATCATCCCGGGAGGCCGCACTCCTTTGGTCCCGCCAGGCGACGAGGCAGACGGAGTAGCAGCCTACGCTATGAGACCACGGCGCTGGGCGTGAGTCACCGCCTCCAAGCGCGTGTGCGTCCGCAGCTTGCGGTTGATGTGGTGCAGGTGGTTGCGGAGCGTTTGCGGCGAGATCTTGAGCTTGCGTGCAATGGCGGCTGAGTTGCGCCCCTCGGCGAAGAGCGAGAGGATCGTCTTCTCCTGGCTGGATAGGACCTCTACGGGGGAGTGATCCGATGCCTCTTCATTGATCGTCACGACCTGACGGGCAGCCGCGAGCATCTGGCCGAGTAGCGCTTCCTTGCGACGGCGGTGATCGACATCTCGCGCCAGGCGCACGAACAACCGTCGTCCGGTGCGCTGGTTGTCAACGACGATCGTCGAGACGTTGATCCAGATCCTGTCCGCGCGCCGAGTGCGTATCTCCAGGTCGAATGCCGGGATTCCAGCCGTCGTGGGGTCCCATTGCCTGGCCGCGGCATCGGCGCCGCCGGCCAGAGCATCCGTACCCAGGATATCTCGCGCGTCGAGCACGTCGTCGACGTTTCGACCGATCACTTCCTCGGCCGCAAAGCCAAAGAGCCGCTCCGCCGCCGCGTTCCACGAGCAGATCGTGCCGTCACCACTGACGGTATAGCTGGCGTCGGCCGTCCGCTCCAGCAACGCAAATAATTCCATATCGAGCATAGGGCCTCCACGGTTTGTAGTCCCAAGCCGGCAAAGTGTTCGCCTGCGAACCGCTTTTCTCCGTAGTGGGACGGACATCCGTGCGTGTAGTACAAACGCTTCATTGTTCCGCGCCACGCCTGCCTCTATCTCTCCATTCAAAATAGCTGGAGAAGCCTCAGGAGGGGAGCGATGACGAACGCCGAGACCAAACAGCTCACGTCATTCTACACGGAAGAAGCGAGCAGCGCACACGCGATTCTCGCGGCGGTCAAGCCAAATGACCAGAGCGGCGCAGTGCTCAGAATGGCCCAGTGGCTCGCCGAACACGAGCACCGTGAGCTGCGCGTCATCAGCGTCGTGGATACGACGCCGCTTATCTCGGCCTTCGCCGCGGGGGTGCCTGTCGTTCCTCCCTTCCATGACGAGGAGTCACGGCTGGCCATCAAGCGACAGGTGCGCTCGGCATACGAACGGATTGGGCACGTGGCGCCGCGCCTTCGGGTTGACGTGCTGGAGGGCGTGGCGGCGACGACGATTGCGGACGTCGCTCGCGAGCACGAGGTGCGGATAGTAGTCGTCGGGCGAGGGACTCATGGCCTCTTGAGCCACCTGGTCTATGGCGAGCAAGTGATGGAGATCATTCGAGCGAGCCGGCGTCCCGTGCTCGTGGTGCCTAACGACGCGCCAGTACCGATCGAGCGCGCGATGGTAGCATTTGACTTCAGCACGGCGAGCATCCGCGCGGCCGTGACGGCGTACGAGATGCTCGGCGCCGGTGGGCGGCTCAGTCTGGTGCATGTCGCCACACCGCGGCAAGTCACTGGAAAGCGAGGCGATTGGTGGCTGCGTACCATCGAGCGACGCACTCGCGCGACCCTCGGTGAATTTGTTCGTGCACTGCCGCCAAAGCCCGGCGTGGTCGTGGAAATGGAGAAGTTGCATGGGGACGCCGTGGAAGTCTTGAGCGCCTTCGCGCAGTCGGAGAGGGCGCAGCTCTTGGCCTGCGGTTGGCACGACCACGCACTGCTCGAACGAGTGCTCAAGGAGAGTCATACGACCGAACTTCTCCATCGGGCGGAGTGCGCGGTGCTCGTCGCACCAGAACCACGCAATAGGGGAAAGCACGATGACGCCGCGTGACGCCCACCGCCGGCTGACCTCTGGCTGACTTTCCTCGACGCCAACCTCGCGTTCGTTCCGGGAGAGGTACTCGTTCTTGGGTCGGGAATGCAGCACGGAGCACGCTCGAAGGAAGGATGCGTGCTGCTGCTTACCGTCGTGCATCTACCGTCGCTTGGGACCCCAATCACCGCAATGTGATGGACACTGTTCGATGGCGTCGCTCCCACTGCAGTATCAAGCGCATGCCCGGTTGCCGGTCATGAGTGCGCTGAGGGATGTGCGGGCAGATGACCTGCACGAGACGCTGATCGCGTTCTATGCGCTGGTGGAGACCGAGCCTTTGCTCGCCCCCTACTTCGAAGGTATCGATATGATCGCGCATATGCCGCGGATCGAGTCCTTCTGGGCGACGCTCATCTTCCATGCTGGCAGCTATTCGGGGAGTGCCTTTCAGCCACACCTCGCGATGCCGGGGTTGACGGGCCAGCACTTCGCGCGCTGGCTGGCGACGCTGGAAACGACGTTGGATGCTCGCTTCGTGGGACCGAGGACCGAGCAGATGAAAGCGCTCGCGCATCGTATCGCGTACAGCATGCAAGTGCGCCTCGGCATCGAGCCTTTCGCTCCGCTGAGAGTCGTAAATGAATGAGTGACGGAGTTACCTGATAGGTGCCCGGGCCCGAGGATCAAAGCGGCGGTCGCGCAGATCATGATTCAGAAGTCAGACCCGGCGACCAACTCGCGGCCTCCCGTCAACGACGACACGCGTTCAAGTCACACTCGTCGCGCCCGACGGGTGAAGGTGCCGAAGGAACCAATCACGCGCCACGGCGGCGACTTGCTCGAGCGCTCCGCGTTCTTCGAAGAGATGCGTCGCCCCGGGAATGATCTCCAAGCGAACGTCGCCATGCATCTGTGAACGAGCGCGCTCGTTCAGCGAGATCACAACGTCGTCGCGGCCGCCGACGAGAAGGAGTGTCGGCGCCTCCACGCGCGGCAGTGCGTCGCCGGCGAGGTCCGGGCGGCCACCGCGCGAGACGACGGCGCGCACGCGATTGGGACGCGCGGCGGCGGCGACGAGCGCGGCCCCGCCTCCGGTGCTGGCGCCGAATAGCCCGACCGGTAGCGTCGCGGATGTCTCCTCCGCCGCCAGCCAGTCGATCGCGAGGACGAGTCGGTCCGCGAGCATCGGGATGTCGAACCGATGATGTCGCGTGACCTCGTCGACCTCCTCCTCGGTCGGCGAGAGAAGATCGAGGAGCAGCGTGCCCAGTCCGCCATCCCGCAGGGCACGTGCGACATACCGGTTCCGAGGGCTGAAGCGGCTGCTTCCACTGCCATGCGCGAAGAGCACCAGGCCAACAGCTCGGTCGGGGACGCCGAGCGTGCCTTCGAGCGCCAGCCGACCGGCGGGGATCGAGATGGTGCGCTCGAGGTTGTCATCGGAATAGGGCAGATCCAGGCTGAGGTGAACGTCCTGATCATGCCATGGCATGCAAGCCTCCGCGCGCGCGCTCCAACAGCTCGTGAACTTCCTCATCCGTCGTCTGCGAAAAGTCCGCATACCACCGTCCGACGCCCAGAAACGGCTCCGGCGTCTCGGCGCACACGATCTCATGAGTGATATCGCGGAACGCCTCGCAGGTCGCCTCGGCGGCAACCGGAACCGCGACGACGACCCGAGCAGGCCCTTCCAGCCGAAGCGCCTCCACGGCGGCGCGCATCGTCGAGCCGGTGGCCAGGCCATCGTCAACCAGGATCGCCGTCTTGCCGTGCAGGCCCGGGAACGGGCGATCGCCGCGATACAGGCGCTCGCGTCGCTCAAGCTCTGTCTGCTCGGCGGCGATCACGCGGGCGAGCTCGGCTTCCGTCACTCGCGCGACGCGGATGAGATCTCGATTCAGCACCCGAACACCGCCACTCGCGATGGCGCCCATCGCGAGCTCGTCGTGCCAAGGCAGCCCCAGCTTTCGCACGACGAACACATCGAGCGGAGCCCCGAGCTCCCGCGCTACCTCGTAGCCGATGGGGATGCCGCCGCGCGGCAGGGCCAGGATGATCACATCGGGCCGATGTGCGTACGCATGAAGCTCGTGCGCCAGCCGTTGGCCGGCTTCACGACGATCGCGGAAGAGAGAACGCATAGTCGAGCCTGCTGAACGGGTGTGCAGATCCATTCACCGGCAGGTCGCGTGCCGGTTGCGACGCCGCGAGGCGAGAGGGACGCGGCGCGAGTCGAGTCATCGCGCAGTTGTCAGAAGCACAGTTGATGCAGCACCAGGTGCATACCGGAGATCGGCAACCAGAGCGTGCAAGCAAGCCGCACGGTCGAACGGTGAATCTCACGATGGGCGAATCGCAATCAGCCAAAACTGCGAGGTCAGAGATGCAGAGTGAAGCGGCGACAAGCGTCGGGACAGTCGCGGATGGACGTAGAGCGGCGGTCGTCTCCCATCTCGCCGCCATAGGACTCGGCGCGACGGCCATGTACCTGCTCGATCCGGATCGTGGGAGGCGACGTCGTCACCTCATGCGTGACAAGATCACCCATGCCGCCAGAGAAACCGCCGATGGTATCGGCACGACCCGCAGAGATCTGGCGAACCGCTCCGCAGGGCTGGCCGCGGTTGCGCGCCGGACAGTTCAGAGTGATGACGCGGACGACGACGTCGTCGCGGCGCGCGTGCGTGCCGAGCTCGGACGCGTGGTGTCTCATCCGGGCGCGATCGAGGTGTCCGCGGAGCAGGGGCGCGTGACGTTGCACGGACAGGTGCTCGCCAGCGAGGCGGAGAATCTCGTGGCGACGGTCGGCGGCGTACGAGGTGTGCACGAGGTGGTGGACCACCTCGAGCGCCACGACATCGCTGGTGATACGCCCGCGTTGCAAGGCGATGGTCACCCGGCCAACTCGCGGTTCGAACTGCTTCAGGAGAACTGGTCACCGGCGGCGCGTCTCCTGGCCGGCGTGGCCGGCGGCGCGCTGACAACCGCATATCTGCGTGCCGATGGACGTCTCACACCGCCGAAAGCGGTCCTTGGCCTGCTCGGCACGGCGCTCGTCATTCGCAGCGTGACCAACATGCCGTTCGAGCGACTGATCGGAGTCGGCGGGGCAGGCGTGCGGTAGCGGTAACGTCGGAGTGCAATATTCACCACGCAGTGTGGAGGAAAGACGGATGACACCGAACAGGGAGCAGCAGCAGCAGCGCGAGAGGAATGATCAGCAGACCGCGAACCGTTCATCGACTACCACCGGCACGGCGACGCAGGCGACGAACACGGCGGACGCGCGAAACGAGGGCCGCCCCGAGGCAGGCTCCAGCCGCAGCGATCAGGAACGGGCGATCCAGGCGGGGCGTGAAGGTAGCCGCTCGACGGGAGTTGGCCGGCGAGCGCAGACGTCTCCGGTCTATGGTGCCGGTGCAAGCCTCGCGACACCGTTCACGTTGATGCGGCGAATGGCCGACGACATGGACCGCCTGTTCGAGAACTTCGGGCTGGGCTCGACCGGCTTTGGGCTCTCACCCGTACTCGGTACCGGACTGGAACGCGACTTGTGGGGCGACGGCAGCGGAGCGGTCGGGCAGGCGTGGACGCCACAGATCGAGACCTTCCGGCGCGGCGATAAGCTGGTCGTTCGGGCCGATCTGCCGGGACTCAACAAAGACGACGTGAACGTCGAGATCGAGAACGGCGTGTTGTCGATCTCGGGCGAGCGTCGCGAGCAGCACGAGGAAAATCGCGACGGATACTATCGGAGCGAACGGAGCTACGGACAGTTCTATCGCGCGCTGCCCATCCCTGAGGGGGTGAGCGACGAGCAGTGCGAAGCGACCTTCAAGGATGGGGTGCTCGAAGTCACTTTGCCCGCGCCAAAGGAGCAGGCCCGGACGGCGAAGCAGGTTCCCATTCGCTGAGCCACCCCGGACGAGCTGGCGCTGCTGTTCGTGCTATTCGATGGCAGCGCCGGCCTCGCCCTACGAACGTCCTTCTTCGCGCCGGCGTGTCTCCCAGCCCTTCTTTGCGGCGCGACTGTGTTGCTCGTGACTCTGGCTGCTCCCGCCGATGCGACCCCCCTTTCGCTCCGGTTCGTGGTTCTCGGTCCGTCCACGGCCCGAGCCGGACTTCTTCCCCCCATGGGTCGTCGCATTCACCGTGGCCCACGCGCGGCGCTCCGCCTCGCTCTCCGGCACTCCCCGGCTCTCGTAGCCCTCTTCGATGTGCTCGGCCTGACGCTTCTGTTTGTCCGTGTAGGCACTCTTGTCACCGCGTGGCATTCGCCCCTCCCAGATCGTTGGGTGATGATCACCGGATGCGTGGCCACCGTCTGCCAGTGCGAGGCGCGGTGCATCCGATGTTGAGCCGACATGGGCGCACGGTTTGTGCCCCCACACCTCGCGATGACCGGACTCTCTACCATGCGACACGTCGTCACTTCTCCCACTCGAATTTCCTTGAATAGCTGTACTTGAACGAGAACTGCAGGCGGAAGTCGTCGACCTGGAACGAGTTACCGTTCACGTCAATGGGGCCGAAGTTCCTCCGCTGACCCCACTGGAGCTCGCCACCGATCATGACGTTCGGTATCGGTTGGCTGAGCAGATTCAGGGTGCCGTACTGCCCGACGTGAAAATCCTCAGGCCGCTGCCCATTGCTGTTGTCGATCCAGACTCCCGAATAGCCGAGGGAGGTGGACCACACCTTGTTCCAGTTGTGGTCGAGGAACGCGACCGCGCCCCACACCGGCAACGCCTCTCCCAATATTGGCTGGCGGCGGTTGCCAGGGTTCGTGACGACACCGATGTCGATCGGCGCGTCGTTGAAGTAGTTCTGGATGCCGCGTCCATAGACGCCCTGGAGCCGGATGACGTCGTTCTTCCCGGCTTTCAGGAACGCGCTCAGGCTGCCACCAGCGCCGGTCGTTCCACCGGCAAGATCGAGCGTGTCCGCCAGCACGTCGTCCCAACGAATCGACCGCACGATGCCCGCGAGCTTGACGTGTCCCCACTTGGGATCCTGGTACCACACGCCCGCGGAGAGATCGGGCCATGGAAAGCGGGCGACGATGTTCTGGAGCTCGATGCGGTCGGCAAAACGGCCGCCGTCGCCACTCGCGCCCGGACGCTCGAGCGCGATCTGCGCCTTGAAGCCCTTCTCGTTGTTGATCGGCTCGTAGAACACCATGACGTTCCGGAAGAAGAGCATCCCGTTCGGTCCCCAGTAGTCGAGGATGTTGGGAAAGACGTCGAGATCCATGAACGGGCTCTCGAGCTGGCCGGCTCCGACCGGTCCCCACTGGCCATATGCGTGCCGTAATCGAATGGTCGTCTGGCCTGCGTCGACGCCGACGCCGAACAGGTCGAAGTCGAATACGGTCTTGAGATCGTAGCGCTTCGTCGGGATGGACGCCTTCACCCCGAAGCGCGTCTGCCGCGCGCTGAGCCACGTGCGGTTGTCCCCGCCGAACTCGTTCTTGAACGCCGGAAGCTTCGTCGGCCGGTTGACGTCGAACCAGTCGGGATTGTTCTGGTTGAAGTCGAAGATCGCGTCGGCCTGCGCGAATCCGAAGACCTCGAGCCATGAGGTGTCTCTTGTCGCCGGCCTGCCCTGCTGCGCCTGCGCGCCCGCCATGCCGATGGCGAGACAAGCAAGTGTGCACGCGTGAAGCAATCGATGAGCGCTCATAAGTGTGTTGCCGCGTTCTCGCGGAGACGGAGTTGGTCGTACCCTAGTCGCGGCATCGTCTCTCGCCCATCGGACGATAGGCCCAGGTTCGAGCGCGACTGGTCGTGCAGACAACCCATGCGTGACCGTGGCACTGTCAGAACGCTTCGCGCACTTCGCCTCCGGGTTCGAGCTCCTCGAGCGCCCTGCCCGCCGCCCGCCCGAGGATCCCCGTGTACGTGGGAAACGACAGGGGAATTCTGGCGATTGCCCGCACTCCCATCTCCGCGGACATGGCGATCGCCGCCACCTGGACGATCTCCACCGCGCGTTCGCCGACGACGTGACAACCCAGGATGGTCTGCGTGCCTCGATCGACGACCAGCTTGCAGAACCCATCTGTGCGGCCATCGATGATCGTGCGGGTGGTTTCATCGAATCTCACGCGCATCACCACGACGTCGTGCGTCTCCCGCGCCTTCGCTTCGGTGAGCCCCACACTCGCGTATTCGGGCTCCGTGAATCCTCCAGCCGGCCGTACCCCGTCCGGCACGGTGAGCGCCTGGCCTTCGACCGCGTTGGTGGCCGCGATCCATCCATCGTGGAGCGCCTGCGGGGCCAGCATCCAGCGCCCGGTGATGTCCCCCGCGGCGTACACGTGGGGCGCCGACGTGCGGAGCCACGCGTCGACCCTGATGTAGCCGCGTGCATCACACTCGACGCGAGCGCCCAGCAGATTGAGTCCGGCGGTGTCCGCGACCCATCCGATCGCCACTACGGCGAGCGTCGCGTCCGTGCCGTCGCGCACACCGCCCGTCGAGACATGCATGCGCACCCCGTCGCGCGAGCGCTCGAATGACTCGATGGCGCCGGTCCCCTCCCGCACCACCATCCCGGCCTCACGGAACGCCGCCGCGAGCGCAATCGACACGTCCTCGTCCTCGCGCGGTACCACGCGCGGCGCGGACTGGAACAGGCTGACACGCGAGCCGAAGGCCTGGAAGATCGACGCCACCTGCAGCCCCGTCATGCCGCCGCCGACGACGATCATCGACTCGGGAACGTCGGTCAGCGCGAAGGCGTCTGTCACCGTCGCGGTCA
>JBJMNM010000262.1:0-4893 GCA_045804305.1 Gemmatimonadaceae bacterium
CCCACCCGCGTGGGTTACGGCTTGGTTGCCGGCGCCGGTGCGGCCGGAGCGGTCGCGCCCGGGAGCGGGACGGAGGACTTGGGCTGTGACGCCGCGCGTGCCGAGTCGGCCGTGGCGCGGAGCTTCGCGGCGCGCTCGACGGCACGGTCGATTCCCGCCGGGTTGACCTTCGCCTCGTACTTGTCCAGCAGGACGATCTGAAGCGGCGCCGGAACGGGCACCGGCTGCGCCTGGCCCGCCATGACGCGATCGAGATAGGATTCCACTCGCGCGGCGGCGAGCCGCTCGCGCTCGGCGGTCGTCTTCGCGCTGTCGGCGAGCGACTTGGGATCGATGCCCATCTGCTGCCACGTGGCCGCCACCGCCTGGCCGAAGTCGCGGTGCAGCGTGTTGAGCTCCTCGGGGGTGAGGCCGGTCTTGGCGCTGTCCGCGCGGCGGAGCAGCACTTCGCGCTGCGCCTGGTTCATCGCGAACTTCCTGAGCAGCGAATCCGGCGCGGTCTGGATCTGCTGCGCCAGCTGGGCGCTCCTCGGCGCGGCGAGCAGGAACGTCGCGAGACGGCCCGCGGTGTAGCTGCCACCGTTGTAGGTCGCGAGGACCGTCTTGTCCTTCCGGTGCTCCATCGGATCCTTGGCGACCGCCTTCACCGTGGCGGCTGCGTCATCCTTGGTCTTCACGTTCGCTTCCTTCTCGGCCTGCGCGATGTAGGTGCTCTCCGCGACCTGCCGCCCGCGCGAGCCGGCCTGCGACGCATACTGGCCCTTGGCCTGATCCCAGGTGCTGCGCTGGATGATGTGGTAGCCGTACTCGGTCTCCACGAGGGGGGAGATCTGGCCCGGCTTGAGCGCCGCGACCGCGTCGCCGAACGGCTTGACCATCATGCCGCGCGGGAAGACGCCGAGATCGCCGCCGCGCTGCGCGGTGTTGTCCTGGCTGTACTTCTTCGCCATGTCGGCGAAGTTGGCGGGGGTCACCTGTGACAGCACGGACGTCGCCTTCTTCTTGACGGAGTCGCGCACATTCTCCGCCGCGCCCTTGGGGACGAGGAAGAGAATGTGGCGCGCCGCGAAGAGATCGCCCTTGCCCGAGAGGTACGCCGCCTCGCTGCCGGAATCCTGCGGGAACTTGGCGGATACGCCCTCCATGAATCGGCCCAGCTTCGCGTTCTCGATCATGCCGGTGGCGGCGGCCTCGATGGCCTTCGCGTCGGCGAGCGAATCTCCACGCGCCGCGGCGAGGCCGAGCAGCTGATAGGGGACCCACAGGTCGCGCGCCACGAGCGTGGCGACGTCCTTGTTGATCGGCACACCGATCTTGGAATTGCCGAGCAGGTCGCTGAGCCGAGTGACCGAGAGCTCCTGCGATCCGGCACGCGCGACGACGTCGACGTGAGCCGTGAGAGCGTCCTTCAGCCCGCTGCAGGCGGCGAGTGTGGTCGCGCAGAGGGCGAGGCCGAGGAGCGAGGTGCGTTTCATGTTGAAGGCTGTCGTCGGAGTAATGAGGCGGCGTCAGGCGACCGCACGGAGAGCGCGCACGAGCCCGTCGAGAAGCTGGGCGCCTCCGAGCCGCGTGAGCTTGAGCGAGAGCGGGTGCGCGCGACGCACTTCCGCCTGGAACTGGACTTCGTGGAACGCCGCGGAGAGCCCTTTCATGCGCGGGATCGCGGAATCTCTAAAGGTAATACGGGCTTCGTTTCCGCGCACCAGGATCCCCTCGATGCCGAGCCCACCCCCAACCACCCGCAGCAGGGCCATCGCCAACATCGCTTCCGCGGGAGCCGGGAGGGGACCGAAGCGATCCCGCAGCTCGGCGCGCAGCGCCTCGATCTCCTCCGCGCTCTCGAACCGGGCGAGCCGCTTGTAGACATCGAGCTTGGCGTCCTGCGCCTGGAGATAGTCGTCGGGGAGATACGCGGGGATGTCCATCGAGACGTCGGCCGGCTGCGGACGCGGCGCGGCGTCGCCGCGCATGAGCCGCTGCACCGTCTCGTCGAGCATGCGCAGGTACAGATCGAATCCTACGGCATGCACGTAGCCCGACTGCTCGGCGCCGAGCAGGTTCCCCGCCCCACGCATCTCCATGTCCTTGAGCGCGATCTTGTAACCGGCGCCGAGCTCGGTGTGATGCTCCAGCACCTGCAGCCGGCGCTCGGCCTCCGGATCGACGGCGTCGGGCACGAGGAGATAGCAGTAGGCGCGCCGGTGCGAGCGCCCAACACGGCCGCGCAACTGGTAGAGCTGCGCGAGGCCGAGATGATCGGCGCGGTTCACGAACATGGTGTTCGCGTTCGGCACGTCGAGGCCACTCTCCACGATCAGCGTGGAGACGAGCACGTCGATCTCGCCATTCACGAACTGGTGCATGATCTCCTCCAGCTCGCGCTCCTTCATCTGCCCATGCGCCACCGCGATGCGCGCCCGCGGCACGATGCGGCGCACGTGATCGGCCTGCGCCACGATCGTCTCGATGCGATTGTGCACGAAGAACACCTGCCCGCCGCGATCGAGCTCGCGCGAGATGCCCTCGTCGATCAGCCCGTCGTCGATCGGCTCCACGAAGGTGAGCACCGGCGACCGATCGCGCGGCGGTGTCTGCATGAGCGTCATGTCGCGCAGGCCGGCGAGCGACAGGTGCAGGGTGCGCGGGATGGGCGTGGCCGTGAGCGTGAGGACGTCCGTCTCGAGCTTGAGCTGCTTCAGCCGCTCCTTGTGCTTCACCCCGAACCGGTGCTCCTCGTCCACGATGATCACGCCGAGGTCGGCGAACGCCACGTCCGGGCTGAGGAGCCGGTGCGTGCCGATCACGATGTCCACTTTCTTCTCCGCGAGCTCGGCGAGGGTCTGCGTCTGCTCCTTCGGACTCTGGAAGCGGCTCAGCACCGCGACGCGAATGGGAAAGTCCGCGAGCCGCTCGCTGAACGTACGCGCGTGCTGGTCGGCGAGGATGGTCGTGGGCACCAGCACCGCGACCTGCCGTCCGCTCTGCACGGCCTTGAATGCCGCGCGCACGGCGATCTCGGTCTTGCCGTAGCCCACGTCGCCGACGAGGAGGCGATCCATTGGGCGTGTGCTCTCCATGTCCTGCTTCACGTCGGTGGTCGCCTTGCGCTGATCCGGCGTGTCCTCGAAGAGGAAGCTGCTCTCGAGCTGGCGCTGCCACGCCGTGTCGGGCACGTGCGGCGGGCGCGACGCCACCTTGCGGCGCGCGTAGAGGTCGAGGAGCTCGAGCGTCATCTCGTGGATCGCGGCGCGCGTGCGATCGCGCTGCGTTGCCCAGCGCTTGCCGCCGAGCTTGTGCAGCCGCGGCGGCGGCGCATCGTCGTTCACGTCGTCGGCGCTGCGGTAGCGCTCGAGCTGATCGATGCGGTAGAGCGGCACGTTCAGCCGATCGCCGCCCTCGTATTCGATGACCGCCACCTCGACGGTGCTCTGCCCCACGAAGATCGTCTCGATGCCGCGATAGATGCCGACCCCGTGCTCGAGATGCACCACGTAGTCGCCGACCTTGAGCGCGAGCGAGTCGACGCCGCCGCTGACGTAGCGCCTCGCGCGGCGCACGCGGCGCTCCCGGCGAAAGATCTCGTGGTCGGTGAGGACGCGCAGGCCGCGCTCGTGGTCCGCGGGCGGCAGCACGAAGCCGCCGCCGAGCGCGCCGACGGTGAGCGCGGCCGGCGACGGCTCCCAGGCGTCCTCGTTCAGCAGCTCGTCGAGGCGCTCGCACTGGCCCTCGTTGTCGCAGAGCACCACGGTGGGCACGCCGTCGCGCACGAGCTTGCGGAGGCGACGGATGTCGCGATCGATGGCCTCCGGCGCTCGGAGCGGGAAGGCGACGTCCGCCTCCTCCGCGGTGGGATCCACGAGACGCACCGTCCCGAGCGCCGACAGCGTGGCCGCGGCGCGCTCGGGGGCCTCGAACAACTCCTCGCGCGCGTCCACGTCTTCGCCACGGCGGCGCGCGAGATCGAGATGATGCGCGGCCTCGTCCCACGTCCGCTTCAGCTCCGGCAGGAGGTGTGTGCCGGTGGGGTAGACGAGCAGCGTGTCGGGGGGAAAGAGCGCCGACACGGAGAGCCGCTCGCCCTGCGTCGCCTCTTCCTTCACCTGGCCGTCCACCGGAAGCACGATCGCGAGATCGACGGCGCGAGTCGAGCGCTGCGACGACAGCTCGAAGTGGCGCAGGTCCTCGATGGCATCGCCCCAGAACTCCAAGCGCACCGGGTCCGTCATGCCGAACGAGTACACGTCGAGGATGCCGCCGCGCAGGCTGAACTGCGCCACGTCCTCCACCATCGGCACGCGCTCGAATCCGATTCGCTCGAGATGCTCGGCGAGCTCGCGCGGTTTCCGCACGTCGCCCTTGCGGAGCTCGATGCGCAGGTCGGCGAGCGCGCCCGGCAAGCGCGTGCGCTCCAGGAGGGCGCGCGGCGTGGTGAGCAGGACGCGAATCTCTCCGCGGCTCAGCCGCTCGAGCGTCTCCACGCGCTCGCCGGCGACTTCCACGTGGGGCTCCGCCTCGCCGAAGCCTTCGCGCGGCGGATAGAGCGCGACCGGGGTCTCGTCGATCAGCGTGTGAAGGTCGGCGAGCAATCGCTCCGCCTGCGGCACGCCGTCCGCCACGACGATGATGAAGCGCGTCGGCAGCCGACGCGCGAGCGCTGCCACGAGGGTGGCGTCGGCGGAGCCGGGAAGGCCGGTCGCGCGCAGCGTCGCGCCCGGAACGGGAAGGGTATTGAGCAGGCGCGTGAAGGCGGGCAGCCGTTCGATCGCGTCGAGCAGACTTGGCAGGGACACTATGCGGCGGTAGAACGGGAAGTGCGAACCGCGACCGCTTCAGCGGCGAGGAGCACGAGCGCAAGCAGAAGAAGGGGGGTGACAGCGGGGCGGCGAGTGCCCG
>JBJMNM010000263.1:0-3409 GCA_045804305.1 Gemmatimonadaceae bacterium
CGCAGACGGGATCCGCCACCAGCGCTTGATCCGACATATCACCTCCGGGTTCACGCGCGCGACGGCCGCGCCACACATCTTCGCGTGGGCGCATTGCCACGATCGCGCGCGATGAGTCAACCACACGTGCAGCACGACGTCAAGAAGCGACAATCGGTGTGCGGCTGTCCATGGCGATGGCCGGCGCCGAACACGTGCACTCCGGAGCGCAGCATACTGCTTCGGCGTCGCGAAGCTCGGACTGTCCAGTCCGTTGCGGGCCACCGGAATGCGTTGGTGAACGTGCAAGATCCTCCGCATACTGCCGCCGCCGAGGTACGGCTTTCGCGGGCTGGCGGACAGGACGCTGCCGTCCATTCCGCTGGAGGCGCCAATGAACGACCTCACCAAGAATGAGGCCGCGCTCGCGAATGCCGTTCGGACCTCGGCGCTCGAGTTTCTTCGCGTCGAGCTCAAGATCGCCAACACCATGCTCGACCTCGCCGCATCCACCGGTGAGGAAGAAACGCAGGAGCGGCGTCGTGAGCAGGCGATGCTGGCGTGCAGCACCGTGAAGCGGTACCTCGATGGGCCCGCGGTGCCACTCCCGGTGGAGGATCGCCAGGAGATCCGCCTGAGTCTGAGTGCCCTCGAGCAGCGGATCAGCGCCGCGGAGTGAACGGCGCCCGCCTCCGATTCAGCTCAGGCCGCCGTAGCGCTCCGTGCGGACGCGATCCGGAGGAATGCCCTCCGCCACCAACGCCGTTGCCACCGACTCGACGAACGCGGTAGCACCGCAGACATAGGCATGGCGTGGTGTTTCAGCCCACCGCGTGAGAAGCTGGCCGAGAAGCTCGCGATCGAGGCGCCGCTCGAGGTCGTCGGGGCGGTGCCTCGGCTCACGTGTGGTGGTCAGGACGAGGCGAAATGCCGGATCATGCGCCTCCGTGCCGAGCAGCTCGTCGCGAAAGATGACCTCGTCCCAGACGCGCGCCGAGTAGATCAGCAGAGCCGGCGTGGCGGGCGAGGTCGCCGCGCGATGCCGGAGCATCGACATCAGCGGCGCGACACCCGAGCCGCCGGCCACGAGCAGGAGCGGACCACCGTCCTCCGGTCGCCAGATGAAATGTCCGCCGAGGGGGCCGCGTATTTCGATCGTATCGCCGGCGCGTGCGACGTCGTGCAGAAAGGGCGACACCTCGCCGTCCTCCAGGCGCTCCACGGCCAGCTCGATGCTCGCGGCGCCCGGCGCCGACGCGATGGAGTAGCTCCGCTGCGCCTGATACCCGTCTGGCGCCGTGAGCTTGATGTCGAGATGCTGGCCGGCCTCGTGCGCGCCGATGGGCGCGCGCAGGAAGAGGCTCGCCACCCGCGGCGTTCGATGCACGACCCGCTCGATGACCGCCGACTGCCATGGCGACGCTCGAGTGACCGGCGGACTCGCCGTCATGGATCGTTCGTGTAGCGCTGCTCGCGCCAGGGATCGCCGTACATGTGGTAGCCGCGCAGCTCCCAGAAGCCGGCCTCGTTACGCTCGGTGAATCGAAGGCCTTTCACCCACTTGGCGCTCTTCCAGAAATACAGGTGCGGCACGAGCAGCCGCGCCGGACCGCCATGCTCCGCTTCGATCGGGCCACCTTCGTATCGTGTGGCGATCATCGCCTTGCCGCCGATCAGATCGGCCACGGGAAGGTTGGTGTCGTAGCCATCGTACGACTGCGCGAGCAGATACGCGGTGGGCGGCGTGATCCGCGCGGCGGCGAACAGGTCGTCGATCGTGACGCCTTCCCACCTGGTATCGAACTTCGACCACTTGGTGACGCAGTGGATGTCACGCTGCATCGGGGTCCGGGGCAGCATCTCGAACTCCGTCCAGCTCCAGCTCGCGAGCGGCCGCGGCCCATGGTTGATGGTGAACTTCCAGGTCGCCAGGTCGACCTGCGGCGTGGGGCCGAGCGAGAGAACCGGAAAGCCCTCCTCGCGATACTGCCCCGGCGGCAGCCGTCTGGCCACCTCGTCGTTGGGGCGACGCCCGACGAACCCACGTGTCGACATGATCGCTACCTCAATCTCTCAGTTGATACAGGAGGTCGTCCTCGACGCGGTACAGCAGGGGCACGACCGTGATCTTCGGATAGAGCTTCCGCAACCGCTCGGCTTCGCGCATCACGAAGTCCACTTCATCGTCGATGCCGAACTTGTGCGCACTGTCGTTGAAGTGCTTCTCGGCGCGCTGCTGGTCCCAACCGGCGTGCTCCACGAGCCCGCGCACGAACTCGTCGTGCTGAGACTTCACACGCGCCATGCCGCAGTCGGTGTGCGCGATCAGCACGATGGTGCGGACGTTGCCCACGGCGATCGCGAACGAGATGCGAAACTCGTTGTCGCGCATGTTCGCGCCGGCAGTGCGCAGCACGTAGGCGAAGTCGGGCGGGATGCGCAGCGCCTTGCGGCTGTCCATGCACATGCCGATCAGGAGCTGGCGCCCCGGTCCGGAGCCGAGCGCCCTGTCCAGGTTGTGATATTCGAGCAGCAGACCGGCCGGCGTGCCCTGGTACTCCGGAAGGATGTCCGTGCGGTAGTTCACGGGGATGATCTCTGTCATACCCGCAAACTAGCCGCAAGCGAGTGAGCCGGAAGCACCGCCCTCGGGCGCAACCCCGATATCGACGGGCAGGTGCCTCTGGCCTCACATCGTCATCATGGCTGGACGTACCGCCGGATCTCGACGCGCACCTTGCGGTTTGGAGGGGACTCGGTGTTGTCCGGCGTGTTCACGCCGCGCTCACCATGGGCGACGACCTCGATCCGTGCGTTCGGGCCAAGTTGATCGCGAAGTATGGTTTGGACACGCTCGGCTCGCCGCCTGGCCAGCACTCGATTGTGTGGTTCGTCTCCCGTCGTGCTCGCATAGCCGTGCAGCACGACCTGGATCGAGCCATTCGCCACGTTCCGCCGGAGCTCCGCGTCGAGGCGGTCGTACCAATCGAGGACGGCGCGTTCGGTACCGGCGTTGATGCGGTCCGAGCCCGCGGGGCTGAACAACACCTCGAAGGCATGCATCTCGGCGCGCGGAGTCGGCAGCGGCAGGCGGCGCAGATAGTTGAAGCCGTCCGGCGGGAGATAGACCCACTGTCGTTCCGACCGAATCACGCAGGTGGCCATGCCATCGGCGCGGATCCGGAGCTCTCCGGTGAACGACACGTCTCCGCGGCCAACCGGATCCCACCGCCCGTCGATCACGTAGAGGATCCGTGCCTGCTCGTCCGACTCGTCGCTCCCCCTGGTCGGGCGGAAGGCAATCGTGAACGTCGACGCGTGGAGCGAGCTGGAGGCGTCGCGCATGAGGGAGATGCGCGCGTTGCGGATGTCGTTGCCGTTGTAGTCCCACACGATGCGAAAGACGAATGTCTGCTCATCGATGAAATAG
>JBJMNM010000264.1:0-2619 GCA_045804305.1 Gemmatimonadaceae bacterium
AACAATTTCCAAAAACCACAATCATCAGATCTAATCCATACGTCTCCCATCGGATGAGCTGGCGGTGGCGCCTCAGGCAGGCCGTTGATCCAGCGCCTCCAGCGCCTGGACAAGCTCGTCGCTCGTCGTGTAGCAGTGCGGCGCGAGCCTGATCGTCCCTTCACGCAGCGAATGCGCCACGCGCGCCGCATTCAGCCGCGCGCTGGCCGCGTCCGCGTCGGCCGGACGCAGGGAGACGATGCCCGCGCGTCGTGAGCGCGGCGTGACAATCGGAATGCCCAGCGCATCCGCCCCCGCCATCAGCTCCTCAACCCGGACGTGGATCACCTCGGCAATCGCCGCCGGCCCAAGCTCGTGGAAGAGCTCCAGGCTCGCCACCATCCCGGCGAAATCCTGGAACGGCAGCGTGATCTGCTCGAAGCGGCGCGCGTCGTCGCGCCAGGTCATGTCGTAGGCGAGCAGGCGCGAGAAGTCGTCCGACCCCTGGACGCCCATCCAGCTCACCGGCTGCGGCGTGAGGTCACGCAGCAGCGCTCGACGCACGTACGTGAATCCCGTGCCCCACGGCGCGAGGAGCCACTTCTGCCCGCCGCAGGCGAGTAGATCGACCGGCGTGCGCGAGAGATCGAGCGTGAGCGCGCCGAGGCCCTGGATGGCATCCACCACGAACAGGATGCCGCGCGATCGGCAGGCCGCGCCGAGCGCGTCGAGGTCGGCGACCGCTCCGGTGGAGAAGCCGACCCACGACACGGCCAGCACGCGCACGCCCGGCAGCTCGAGCGCGGCGAGCAGCGCCTCGTGGTCGAGCAGCCCATCACGCGCCGGCACGCGGTGCAGGGTGAAGCCACGCGCCTGCGCCGCCGCCATCCATGGATAGACGTTGGCTGGAAACTCGAGATCGGGAATCACCACGGCGTCGCCGGCGCCAAGTGGGAGCGCCCACGCGGCGAGATTGATCCCGCTGCTCGTGTTGGTGGCGAGGGCGATCTCGGCGACGTCGGCGCCGATCAGCCGCGCGATCAACCGACGCGCATCACTCAGCGCGCCGAATTGCTCCTCGTAAGCGAGCCGATGCGGCGCGGCGCGCTTGCGCGTGAAAGCGTCCTGCGCGCGCACGGTGCGCTCGGGCAGCGGTCCGGTGCTCGCGGCGTTGAGGTAGACGCTCTCCCCGGCGTCCATCCATTGGAACTCGTCGCGCCGGAGGCGCTCGGTGGGAAATTCGTCCCGGCTCGCCACGCTCAGGTGCGCGCCGATCCGGGCGCTTCGATCACCCCGCTCTTGGCGGCGTGACGCGGATCGAGCGCGTCGCGCAGCGCGTCGCCGAGCAGATTGAATCCGAGCACCGCCGCGCCGATCGCCAGCCCGGGCGCGACCGACGTCCATGGCGCGTTGCGCAGCTGGTTCAGATCGCGACCGTCGGCGATCATCGAGCCCCAGCTCGGCGTCGGCGGCTGGACGCCCAGGCCGAGGAACGAGAGCGCCGACTCGGCCATGATGGCCGCGGCCACGCCCAGCGTCGCGGCGATGAGCACCGGCGCCACGACGCTCGGCAGCACGTGCTGGAGCACGACGCGCGTATCGCGCGCCCCGAGGGCCTTGGACGCCTGCACGAATTCCAGTTGGCGCACGACGAGCACCTGGCCCCGTACGAGCCGCGCCATGCCGGCCCACCCGACGATGCCGATGGTCAGGAAGACCACGCCGAGCGAGGGCTGGAACGCGGCCGCCATCGCAATGAGCAGCAGCAGCGTGGGAAAGGCGAGCGTCACGTCGGCGAGGCGCATCACGATCTCGTCGATCCATCCGCCGTAATAGCCGGCCACGAGTCCCATCGTGAGCCCGATCAGCAGCGCGATCGCCTGCGACACGATGCCGGCGGAGAGCGACACGCGCGCGCCGTACACGAGCCGTGCCCATACGTCGCGCCCCTGGATGTCCGTGCCGAGCCAGTGGGACGGCGACGGACGCTGCAGCTGATTCACCAGATCGATGCGCAGCGGATCGTGGTGCGACACGAGCGGGGCGAGCAGGGCGAGCAGGACGATGACCACGACCACGCTCACGCCGAACCAGGCCCGCGCGTCGCCGCGCAACGCACGCTTCACGCGCTCGTTCATGACGGATCTCCCAGCTCAGGGGGCGTATCGGGACGTTGATGCTTCCAGCGACGATGATGCCAGAAATATTGCTCGGGCGCGCGGCGAATCCAGCGCTCGAGCGTGTGCGTGTACGCGGCCACGATGCGATCCACGTCGGTCTCGCGGTCCCCAGTTCGGTCCACCCGCACCTCCTCGAAGTGCATGGCGTACCGCCCACTCGGCTGGCGCAGGGCTGTGCCGAACACCACCGGTGCGTCGAGTCGCAAGGCGAACACGGCCGGTCCGCGCGGCGTCTTGGCGTAGCGCCCGAAGAACGGAACCCATGTCGATGCGAGCCCCACCGCGCCCTGGTCCACGAGGAACGCGACGAAGTGACCTTCGCGCATGGCGCGCGGCACCCGCCGCACCGCGTCCGCGTCGTGAATGACCGTCATGCCGATGCGGCGGCGGGTCTCGGTGAGATAGCGATCGAACAACGGGTTCTGCATTCGGCGCGCGACCGCCTCGAGGGGCACGCTGG
>JBJMNM010000265.1:0-3319 GCA_045804305.1 Gemmatimonadaceae bacterium
GAGGTGCGGTGAGACATCCGCGCTTCCATGGCATCTCCCTACCGTCGCATCAAGCACCTGCTGTTCGGGCGTCCGCTGCCGAGCGAGCGCCTGGAGCACGAGCGTCTGAACAAGAAGACGGCGCTCGCGGTTCTGTCGTCCGACGCGATCTCGTCGGTGGCGTACGCCACCGATCAGATCCTGTTCGTGCTCGGCGGAGCGATCGGGCTCGCCGCCGTGCAGTACGTCGTGCCGATCTCCGCGGTCATCGTCGGGCTGTTGGTGCTCGTCGGGCTCTCGTATCGGCAGACCGTGTTCGCCTACCCCAACGGCGGCGGGTCGTACACCGTGGCACGCGAGAACCTCGGTGTGATGCCGGGGTTGATCGCGGCGGCGGCGTTGCTGACCGATTACATCCTCACCGTCGCCGTGTCGATCTCCGGCGGGGTCGCGGCGATCACGTCGGCATATCCCCGGCTCGCCGCGCACACCGTGCTCCTGTGCGCAGCGTGCATCGTCCTGCTGGCGATGGTGAACCTGCGCGGCGTGCGGGAGTCCGGCGCCGCGTTCTCGGTGCCGACGTACGCGTTCATTCTCATGATGCTCGCCCTGCTCGGTGCCGGCACCTACCGGTACTGGAGCGGTCACGAGATGGCGACGTTGACGGCACCGCTGGCCGTGGACCCGTCGACGCGCCGGCCGGCCGGTGGGATGTCGCCGATCACCGGCTTCGCCCTCGTCTATCTCCTGTTGCGAGGGTTCGCGGAAGGGTGCGCGGCGATGACAGGGACCGAGGCGATCTCGAACGGGGTGATGGCGTTCAAGGCGCCGGCGCAGCGCAACGCGGCGACCACCCTCGGCTGGATGGTGGCGATCCTCGCGACGTTCTTCCTCGGTGTCTCGCTGCTCGCGCACCACTACGGGATCATGCCGACGACGCAGGAGACCGTGCTCTCACTACTCGGCCACCACGTCTTCGGCGGGGGGCCGGCGTACTACGCGCTGCAGTACACCACCTTCGCCGTCCTGGTGTTGGCCGCCAACACCGCGTTCGCCGACTTCCCGCGCCTGGCCGGCATCCTGGCGAACGACAAGTTCATGCCCAGACAGCTCGCCGCGCGCGGGGACCGGCTGGCGTTCTCGAATGGGATCGTCACGCTCGCCGCGGTCGCGCTGCTGCTCGTGTGGCTGTTCCACGGCGACACCAACGCGCTCGTCCCCCTCTATGCGATCGGCGTGTTCGTGTGCTTCACGCTGTCACAGGCGGGAATGGTGGTGCACTGGCGCACCACGCGAGACCCAGGCTGGGAGTGGAAGGCGTGGCTCAACGGCATCGGTGCAGTGGCAACCGCGGCGGTGTCGATCATCCAGATCGTCACCAAGTTCACCACCGGCGGCTGGATCATCGCGCTCATCATCCCGCTGATCATCCTCCTCCTCCGGAAGATTCACCGGCATTACACCGAGTTCATGGAGGAGATCAGGTTCACCGGTCAGAGCCCGATCACGCCGCTGCACCATACCGTCATCGTGCCGGTGAACGGCATCACCAAGGCGACGTCGGGGGCGCTCGTATACGCCACGACGATCTCCGACGAGGTGATCGCGGTCTACATAGAAGTGGACAAGCGCGACACGGCGCGGATGCAGGCGGACTGGGAGCAGTGGGACATCGGCGTTCCGTTGGAGGTCGTTCCGTCGCCCTATCGCTCGATCCTTCGGCCGCTCGTCGAGTTCGTCGACAACCTCCGCATGGTCACGCCCGGCGAGCTGGTGACGATCGTGGTGCCGGAGATCGTGCCGAAGCGCTGGTGGGAGCACCTGCTGCACAACAAGACCGCTCTCTACATCCGTACCGCCTTCCTCTTCAAGCCCAACGTGGTCGTGACCGCGATCCCGTATCTCGTCGGGCACGCCTATCGGCTTAGGGAGTGGATGGATCACGACGAGGACCTGGATCGCGAGATGGAACCGGCCAATGCGCCGGTCGCCAGCGCGGAGCTTGTCGGGAGCGAGAGGGCGAGCGCCTGACCGGCGCCGTGGCTGTGACGACTGGCCACGTGGCAGTATCCTGAGCATATGGCTCTGTCTCATCCCGATCACCTTTCCCACGCCGTCATCCTCGTGATCGACGACGAGCCGCAGATCCGCCGAGTCGTGCGGAACGCGCTGGCGGACATGTCCTACGAGGTGGACGAGGCGGGAACAGCCCGGGAAGGGATGGATCTCGCCGTGTCGAAGCGGCCGGCGCTCATCATCCTCGACCTCGGCCTCCCCGACCGCGATGGGCTCGACGTCTGCCGCGACCTGCGCAGCTTCACGGCCGCGCCGATCATCGTACTCTCAGCCCGTCACTCCGACCGGGAGAAGGAGCAGCTGCTCGACGCCGGCGCCGACGACTACGTGACCAAGCCGTTCAGCACCGTGGAGCTGAAAGCGCGCGTGCGCGCACAGCTCCGCCGTGCCACGCGCGATCCCGAGATGTCGCAGACATCGGTCGTGTCGGCACAGCACGTCACGATCGACCTTGCTACCCGTACCGTGCGGCGCGAATCCGGAGAGGTGCACCTCACGCCGACGGAGTGGAACCTGCTGCGTGCCTTCGTGGCGAACGCAGGAAGGACGCTCACGCACTCCCAACTGTTCCAGGCGGTGTGGGGCAATGTCAGCGGAGACGCCCAACAATATCTCCGCGTGTACGTCGGGCAGCTCCGGCGCAAGCTGGAGCTCGATCCCGTACGGCCGCGGCTGATCCGGACCGAGCCGGCGGTTGGCTATCGGTTCGAGCTGGGCGACTGACATGGACTTCACCGCCCCGCCCCGTGTGCTGCGCCGGTGGCTGTTCTGGTTCATGGTGCTCGTCGTCGTCGACGCCGGCATGCTCGCCATGCGCGCGCGGCTCGACAAGGCACACGTGGCACTCGCCTTTCTGCTCGTCGTGCTCGGGGGAAGCTCCGCCGGCGGTCGCGCGCTCGGCCTCTCCCTCGCCGGCGCCGCGTTCGTCGCGTTCAACGTCTTCTTTCTCCCGCCGTACAACACGCTGGTGATCAGCGATCCGCTCGACTGGCTGATCCTGTTCGCCTTCCTCGTGACGGGCGTGGTGGCAGCACAGCTCCTCGAGAACCAGCGCCGCGAAGCGCGGCTTGCCCGGCAGCGCGCCCAGGAGATCGACCGGCTCGCCACGCTGGGCGCCGAGACGTTGAACGCGCCCCGCGCCGAGGATGCGCTGGACGCGATCGCGAGCGTGATCCGACAGGCGATGTCGACGGACCGATGCGAGATCTTCCTGCGGCAGGACGGCGAGGCGCTCCGTCGAGCCGGCTGCTCGCCCGCCGACGCA
>JBJMNM010000266.1:0-3100 GCA_045804305.1 Gemmatimonadaceae bacterium
CGAAGGAGTAGATGTCGGCGCGGTGATCCACGGCGGGATCGGCGGCCGCCTGCTCGGGCGCCATGTATTCCGGAGTTCCGACCGTCGCGCCCATTGCCGTGAGGGTGGTGGTCGTCGACTGCCCGGTGCAGTTCCAGATCGCTTTCGCGATGCCGAAGTCGGAAACCAGTGCGGTGCCCGCGCTCAGCAGAATGTTTTCGGGCTTGATGTCGCGGTGGACCACGCCATGGGCATGCGCATACGAGAGCGCCTTCGCCACGCCGAGCATGATGGCTACTGCCTCGGCCGTCGGCAGCGCACCGGCGATGCGGAGCCGTGCGCGAAGCGAGCTGCCCTCCACGAGCGGCATCGTGTAGTAGGGGGTCCCGGAGCTCTCGCCGGTGGTGAGCACGGGCACGATGTTCGGGTGGTGCAGGCTCACGCCCAGGCGGATCTCACGCCGGAAGCGCTCCATGTTCACGCTGTCCACGAGGTCCGGTGGGAGCGCCTTCACCACCACGCTGCGGCCGAGTGCCGTCTCCGTCGCCACGAAGACGCGGCTCATGCCGCCGCCACCCAACTCGTGATCGAGCGAGTAGGCGGCACCAAGTGTGCCCTGGAGCTGGTCGCGCAATTCCATGATGCTCGCCTCGCTTGACCGTCGCCGAATTAACTTGAGGGCGCGTTCACCCTGCCCGGCTCCTGCCCATACGATACCATGTCCGACGACAACGGCAACGTGCTCACCCGGATCGCGCCCGGCTCGATCCGCCGGATTCACCTCGTTGGCGTGGCCGGCACGGGGATGGGCTCGTTTGCCGGGATGCTCAAGGCAGCCGGCTACGAGGTGACGGGGAGCGACGAGAAGGTCTATCCGCCCATGAGCGACATGCTCGCGGCCTGGGGCGTGGACGTGATGACGCCGTACGCCCCGGAGAATCTCGACGCTGCGCGCCCCGACCTGGTGATCATCGGCAACGTGATCCGGCGGGTGAACCCCGAAGCGACCGCGGTGCGGGAGCGCGGCATTCCGCAAATGAGCTTCCCCGCCGCCTTCGGCTCTCTCGTCCTCGAGGGGAAGCACAGCGTCGTGATCGTCGGCACGCACGGCAAGACCACGACCTCGGCCCTGATGGCGCACGTGCTCGTGTCGGCGGGCGTGGATCCGACCTTTCTCGTGGGCGGGGTGACGCTCAACTACGCCGGCAACTTCCGCAACGGGAAGGGCCCGCACGTGGTGGTCGAGGGCGACGAGTACGACACCGCCTACTTCGACAAGGGCCCCAAGTTCCTGCACTACCACGCGCGCACCGCCATGCTCACCAGCGTGGAGTTCGATCACGCCGACATCTATCGCGACATGGCGCATTACGAGTCGGCGTACGAGAAGTTCGCCGCATCGCTGCCCGAGGACGGCTTTCTCGCGGTCGCGGCATCGTACCCGAATGCGGTGGCCATTGCGCGTCGAGCGTCAAAGGCGTACGTCGCCACGTACGCCGGCCAGGGCGACGCCGACTACACGACGGAGAATCTGCGCTTCGGGCCGGAAGGGGGGCGCTTCGTCATCCGCGAGCCGCGCGGCAGGGCGGGCGAGTTCCTGCTGCCGATGTCCGGACATCACAACGTGGAGAACGCACTCGGCGTCTACGCCATCGCCCGGGCGCTCGGACTGAGCGCCGATCAGATCCGCGAGGGCCTCGCGTCGTTCACCGGCGTGAAGCGGCGGCAGGAGATCCGCGGCGAGATCGGCGGGGTGCTCGTGATCGACGACTTCGCGCATCATCCAACCGCCGTGCGCGAGACGATCACCGCGATCCGGCTTCGCTATCCCGATCGGCGGCTATGGGCGATCTTCGAGCCGCGCAGCAACACGAGCCGACGCAACATCCATCAGAGCGAGTACGCGCACGCGTTTACCGGCGCGGCGCGGGCATCCATCCGCGTGCCCGAGCCGCACGACAAGGTGCCGGTCAGCGAACAGCTCGACATCGGCAAGGTCGTGCAGGAGCTGAACAGTCAGGCGATCGAGGCCGATGCATCACCCGACGTGGACGTGCTCGTGAAGCGGGTGATCGACGGCGCGCGCCCCGGTGACGTGCTGCTCGTGATGAGCAATGGCGCGTTCGGCGGATTCATCCCATCGGTGATCGAGGGGCTGAGCGCGCGCAGCTGACGGCCGAGCGCTACGCCGTCGCGCTCCGCGACCCGCGCCAGGTCGACCAGACGATCGGCACGCCCACGAACACGACATGCCCGGCGAGCTGGATCCACCACCGGCCGGTGAGCGCCGCCAGCGGACGACCCGTCAGCAGCGGGATGACGACCGCCGACATCACGATCCAGATCATCGGCCCGTACACCGCCGCCACCTTCAGCATGCCGTGCGGAGAATCGAGCACCCTGCGCAGCCACGCCGAGCGCGTAACGAGCAGCAGGAACGCCGCGGACCAGGCGAACGCGACGCCGAAATGCATCAGGACGCCGAGGAGGACGGCTGGTGCGCCGCCGTCGAACATCCGCTCGCCGAACGCGGTCGCGGCGATTCCCTGCCACAGACGCGTGAGGGAGCGACCATAGGCGAGGGTGAGCACGACCGCCCACAGCCCGTCCACCACGCCGATCAGCAGTCCAGTCGCCACGAGGCGAGAGCCGGCGGAACGCCGCGGCCGCTGGAGTGGCGTCACGATATCGTTTCGACGACCCGCAACGACCGCTGGCCCGGCTTCTGCTGGCATCTGTCGCGCTCCTCATTCCGACGTTCGTACGCCTCACTCTCACCCGACACTGGAAGATGCTCTCCCGCCTACGCCCCCGCTACATCGCTTTCGCGGCGCTGCTCACGCCCGGCCTCGCGCTCGCACAGGCTCGCCAGCCCATCACCGTCCAGTGGCTCGGTCACGCCGCGTTCGAGATCACCTCGTCCGGCGGTACGCGAATCCTCATCGACCCGTTCATCAGCGGCAATCCCGCCACGCCTGACTCGCTGAAGAATCTCTCGCGCTACAAGCCGGCCGCGGTGCTCGTCACGCACTCACACGACGATCACGCTCTCGACGCGAAGAAGATCACCGAGGCGAGCGGCGCGATGTTGATCTCGGCGTACGAGTGGGTGAACGCGCAG
>JBJMNM010000267.1:0-9504 GCA_045804305.1 Gemmatimonadaceae bacterium
GAGGCTGTCCGAGCTCTCCTCGTCGAGCGCGAGATCACCGGCGCGCGTGACGCGAAACAGGTGCGCGCTTTCGACGTGACCATGCGGATAGAGCTGGTGCACGTTCGCCCGCAGCACCTCCTCCAACGCGATGACGTCGCCGGTGCGACCCGGTACGGGGAGCAGCCGCGGCGTGTCGTCCGGCAGCTCCATCTCCGCCATGTGTGGCATCCCGTCCCGCTCGCGGCGGAAGACCACCGCCAGGAACAGCCCCAGGTGGGGCAGATGCGGGATCGGATGACCCGGACTGAGCGTGACGGCCAGCGGAGTGAGCGCGGGATAGATCTCGTCTCGACACCGCGCGGACAGCGTCTCGCGCTCGGCTTCCGTGAGGGAGGTCCACGCGACGATCCGCGCTCCCTCTCGTGCGGCGTCGCGCAGGCAGATCTCCGCGCATCGCGCCTGTGCCTCCAGAATGGCCGCGACCTCCCGCTCGACGCGCGCCAGCCGCTCCTCGGCCGTGAGGCCGTCCTCGTCGGGCGAGGGCAGCGGCTCCTCGGCGGCACGCGCCGCGGCGCGGCGCAACTCGGGAATCCGCACCATGTACAGCTCGTCGAGGTTGCTGGTCACGATGCCCAGGAAGCGCAGCCGCTCGCGGAGCGGCGTGCGTGGATCCTCGGCGAGCGTGAGCACGCGACGCTGGAACGCCACGAGGCTCAGCTCGGGCGACAACAGCTCCGGAGTGCTGTCCGACGTCATCTGCACGATCCGGTGCGTGTCGTCGGACTCGAGCATCCGTGCCTGACGAGACTCCGTGTGCAGCCAGCGCATGAGCAGATCCGCATGCTCGCGCCAGTCGCCGCTCGAGCGTCGCAGGTCGTGGTCGCGCTCCAGCGCGCCCGCCAATCGCTCCAACTCCATCGCCGCACCGCGACGGAGATGGCCGCAGAGCTGCTGGAACGAGCGGGTGATTCCCTTCCGGCGCACGGTGATGCTGTCGTAGTGCAGCTCCATGCGCGGGCGGCGGAAGAGATCCGGATGCACGTCACGGGTCATCCGGTCCACCTCGAGGTCGAGACGGACGACGAGGTGGGCCGGATCGGTGAGCGCCCGGATGCGCCTCGTCACCGCATTGCGCTCGGCGAGCGCGCCCTCGAGATCCGCCGCGCGCACGCGCGCGTCGAGGCGCAGCGGCGGCGTACCGTTCGCCGATGCGATGCGGAGGGCCAGCAGATGCTCGTCGGTGGCGTCGAGCCGCAGCCTCAGCACGATGCCCCGCCGGCGGAGCGAGTCGTCGTCGGTGTCGAGGTAGAGGTCGCGGTGCATGGAGCGTCGCGGCTCGCTCGCCACGATGCCCAATGGCAGCGGCGCCCGCGCGAGCTCCTCGAGCTGGTGGGTGGACCGCAGAGCGTAGTGGAACGAGATCGACGAGCGCGCGGTGGTCTTCACGCCGTTATCGCGGCCCGAGACAGTCGCGGAAGATCACGCGCTCAGCCTTGCCCGGGTCGCTGATCGCGTCGTAGAACTCGTTGAAGTAGTCGAGCGTCTCGCGCACGATCGCCGGATCCATCAGCCGGCCCACTTCGTCGGTGTAGAGCGCGTAGATCGCGTCCTTCTTCTGCTGGAAGACGGGAATGGCCTTCACGAATTCCGGGTTCATCTGGCAGTAGCCGCGGAACTTGCGGTAGCGCACCTTCGTGATCCGCACGGACGGATCCGGCGTCGCGTAGCGGGCGTTCACCGCGCCCGAGAAGTCGAAATCGTACGCGACCGGCAGGTTGCGCCCATCGGGTAGCGCGACGATCTCGGCATTGTGCAGCTGGTTGAACGAGAAGTCGGTGTTGCCGATGAGATACTGGAACATGTAGGTCACCGCCAGCGGCTCCTGCTCGAAGTCACCGATGCCGGCGCCCTTCAGCTTGGTCAGCTTTCCTCCGAGGCGGGCCGCCATCTGATCGGGATCCTCGATGAGGAAGCCGTGGCGCACGGTCTCCGTCCTGCCGCTGCCGCTGTCGGCGTACGTGACGCGCAGCAGGCGCACGCGATGGCTCATCGGCGTGAGGAGCTGGTAGATGCGGTAGAGCTGGAGCTCCTGGAGCACGTACTGCTCGTACGCGTCGTTGTCCTTGCAGTAGTTGGTGAGCTTCGGCTTGTCGATGTGATCGAACACCGTGTTCTTGGTGTCCTTCCCGGCGAAGTTGAGGCGAATGGGCGGAAAGTCGCAGTGGGCGAGCCGCCAGATTCCATGCACCTTCGCCCGGAGCGGCACGCGCACGGCGGCGGAGTCCGCGCCGCGATAGGTGAGCGTCGCGCCGCGCCAGGGCGCCTTGTCGCCGTGCTTCTTGTCGTCCCGCAACTGGCCCATGTTGGCGGTGAAGGTGACGGCGAGCGGCGCCGCGCTCTGAAAGAGTGGCGAGACCTTTTCCCCATCCTGTACCGACGTGGCCTGCGCGCGCGCGGCGGACGTGGCGGCGCAGGTGGCGGTGGCGATCAGGCCGACGAGACGTCGGCGTCGTGAGGTGGGCATCGGGCGCACCGGTAGGAGTCGCCTACACCAGCTCGGCGTCGATCACCTGCGACGAGCCGACCATACGCACGAGCACGACCAGGTCGTCGGCCATCGTCTTCTTTCTGAGCTGGACGAAGTAATCCACGACGTGCATGTCGTTGTCCGTCGCCACGGCCGCCGCCCGCCACTGCTTGGTGTACTCGGCGAGCCGCGGCTCGATGACGCTCCGCATCGCCGCCACGTCATGGGTGCGAATGCGCAGCCGCATCTCGGGGGTCGCCGAGGCGTCGTCGTCGTCGTTGTGCGCGCGGCGCCAGGCGCGGTTGGCGACTCCCTCGAGCTGCTCGCGCGTCATGTTGCGGAAGATCTCGTCGTCCAGCCGCGCCACGAAGGTCCCGGTGCGGGCCAGCTGCTTGGCGCGGCGCAGTCGCTTGTCGGCGATGCGGCCGTCCAGCTCCATCGGCGCCTGCCCGAAGTCCGAGTACCACAACACGAGGACCGTGGCGTTGAACCCGATGGAGAGCACGGCCGCCACCGGAAGGTTCACCGCGGCCGCCAGGCCGATGCCCGTGGCGAGAAAGACGTAGACCGCGTCCTTGCTGTCGTCGAGCGTATTGCGGAAGCGAACCGCGGCCACGATGCCGGCGAGACTGAATGCCAGGGCGAGGCTGTACTTCACCATGATGACGATCCCCGCCACCACCGCCGGGAGGACGATGAGCAACTGCACCACCGACTGCTGGTAGCCGCGCTTCGCCCGGGTGACGAGATACACCCACGCCACCGGCAGCGAGAGCAGCACGGCCGCGAGCATCGCGACTGCCACGGTGAGCGCGAGCGTCCCCTCGTCGAGCGGAATGGCGGCCGCGTCGTGCCGGCTGGCCGGCACGGGACCGCCCCCGAACAGTGTGTCGAGCGAGGCCGGCGCCACGCCGGCCTGGTGCGGCAAAGTCTTCCAGGCGATGGTGATGCCGCCAAGCAGCACGATGTAATAGATGACGCACCGGAGGACGACGCGAGTCGCCGGTCCGAGCTGAAAACTTTCGTTGTTGGGCATTGGTCCGGCAGCTGGTGGGGCCTCGTCTAGTATCGCGCTGCCCGCCTCGGAGCGCCATGCTTGCTGGGCTGTCGGTCGCAACCCACATTCCGGCATGAAGAGACGCCTCTGCGGACTGCCCGCACTCCTGGCCCTGGCCTGCTGCACCGGCTCCATGTCGGCGCAGGTGCCGCCGTCCACCAGCGGCGCCACGAGCCCGGCGCCGGCGTCGCGTCCCACGCTGGTTGTCCTCATCACCGTGGACCAGCTGCGAGCCGACTACCTGACGCGGTTCGGCCCCCAGTTGAACGGCGGCGTCGGCCGGTTGATGCGCGGCGGCGCGTGGTTCACCGACGCCAATCACGATCACGCCATCACGGAAACGGCGCCGGGCCACGCCACCCTGCTCTCGGGCCGCTTTCCGCGGTCCACGGGCATCATGATGAACCGGATCGGCGTGGAGGACGACGCCGCGCCCCTGCTCGGCGGTGCGACAGGTCAGGGGGCGTCACCCAGGCGGTTCGTCGGCACGACCCTCGTGGACTGGCTCCGGACCGCCGACGCCCGCTCGCGCAGCCTCTCCGTCTCCATGAAGGATCGCGGCGCGATCCTGCCGGTGGGGCGGTCGCGGACGAGCGTGTACTGGTATTCGCCCGATGGCCGATTCACGACCAGCCGCTTCTATGCCGACTCGCTGCCCGCATGGGTGAATGCCTTCAATGCTCGGCGGCTGCCGCAGGGATACGCCAGCAAATCCTGGACGCTCCTGTTACCGGATACCGCGTACCCCGAGAACGACGACAAGCTGGTCCAACTGGGCGTCGCCACCTTCCCGCACACGCTGCCGAGCGATACGACCGGCGCGGCGAACATGGTGCGCATCACGCCGTTCATGGACGACATCACCTCGGCGTTCGCGTTGCAGGGGCTGACCACCCTCGGGCTGGGCACCGGCCCGCAGACCGACCTGCTCGCGATGTCGCTGTCGGCCACGGACGTGATCGGGCATCGTTACGGTCCCGACTCGCGCGAGATCCACGACGACGTGCTGCGGCTCGATCGCACCGTGGGCGCCTTCCTCGACTCGCTGTATCGGGTGCGCGATTCCTCACGCGTCGTCGTGGCGCTCACCTCCGATCACGGCGTCGCCCCGATCCCCGAGCTGGCGACGAATGGCGACGGCGCGCCTCCGGAGCGCGTGGATCTGTCACCGGTGATCGCCGCACTCCGCGCCGGGCTCCGCGCCGCGAAGGTGGACACCATGGCGATCGACCTCGACCAGCAGATCGTCTTCGTGGACCGCGCCGCCTTCCGCGCCGCGTCTGTGAACGCCGACTCCGCCATCGCGGCGTTCGCCGCGAGCCTGCGCAATGAGCCCGGCGTGCGGCGCGTGGATCAGTTCCGGACGCTCGTCGAAGATTCGCTGAAGGATCCCATCGCGCGGCGCTGGAGCCACCAGTTCCCGATCACGGCACCCGTGGAGCTCGTGGTCACGCTGACCCCGATGAGCACCTGGGGCGGCAACGTCGCGTCGCACGGCTCGCCGTACGACTACGACTCGCACGTGCCGATGATCTTCTACGGCGCCGGTGTGCGACGAGGGCGGTACGACGCGTTCGTTCGCACGGTCGATCTCGCGCCCACGCTCGCCGCGCTCGCGGGCGTGAAGCCGACGGAGCGGGTGGACGGCGTGGTGCTCGGCGACGCGCTTCTGCAGAAAAGCCACTGAGGTGGTTGGCATCCCACAGGGGCGAGCGCAGCGAGCGAGTGCGGGATGACAATTCAGATCATCCGCCGCATCCTCACGATCGGCAGCTCAACCCCGTCCGGCATCGTCACGTCGATCCGCTCGATCGGCTCGAAGCCGAGGCGGGTGTACAACGGCACCCCCGGCAGCGTCGCACCCAGCTCGAACGCCGTGAACCCGGCTGCCTCGGCCGCATTGCGACACGCGACATACAGCCGTTGGCCGAGTCCTCGCCTGGCCCACGAGGGATGCACGAAGAAGGCGCGGATGCGCGCCGGCGACGTCCGCGGGTCCAGCAGTGGATCGCGGTCCGACTTGTGTTGATCGCCGCCGTAGAGCGTCTGGCGCTTGCTCCAGCCGCCGCAGGCCGCGAATCCCGCCGATCCTTCGATCACGTAGTACGTCCGATCGGCGATGAGCTGCGTGTCCACGCCGAAGACGAAGCGGAGCGCGCTCTCCACCTGCTCGGCCGAGTAGTAGCCGGCGCTCAGCGCCCGCACCGACTCCGCGATCATCGCCTCCAGACGCGGCACGTCCTTCATCCTGGCGTGCCGAAGCGACAGGTCGTCTACCGATTCTGTCTCCGTCACCGCGCGCCGGCCACGGGCGCGCGGATCGCCAACGGAACGACGGTCGTTCCCCACCGGAGCTGTAGCTGCGCCGAGTCCGCGTCCACGACAGGGAGGACGAAGGTGAGCGTCTCCACGTGCTCGCCCTGCCGCGGCGTGGCCCGCACGCGCAACGCGTCGCGGCGCTCGGGATAGCGGAGATGGAACGCCGCCGCGTCGGTGCTGAAGATGATCGTCCACGAGCTGGAGTCGGGAATCGCCCACAGCCCATAACTTCCCGCCGCGAGCGTGTTCCCATTCACCTCCACCGGCGTCGACACGGTGAACCGCGCCACGGTGTCCGCGCTCGGCGACCAGATCCGCCCCCATGGCACGAGCGCGCCGAACAGCGCCCTGCCTCGCGCGACCGGCCGCCGATACACGATCTCGATGCGCGTGCCGGCGACGTGCTGGACGATGGTGGATAGCTGGCTCTTGGGGATCGGCTGGGCCGAGGCGCAGGCGGCCGAGAGCAGGAAAGCGGCGGTCAGGGCGGCGTGGTATCTCACGCCTCTAATAGGCAATCCACTCAGCGTGGTGGCAATAGAGCGCCTAGTCAACTGTGATCCTGGATGACTGGCGTCCACAGTACAGAGAACGCCGTTGCCCGAACTGAATAGCGAGTTGTGGGTCATCCGGTGGAGTGCTCGGTACTCCACCGAACCACCCACGACTCGCGCATCGGGATCGGGCAACCGCGTTTTCTGTATCGAGTCGGTGAGATATCCAGTATTGCAGTCAACAACCTACTATGCCACGGCCAGCGCCTTCCTCTCCGAGCTCTCCCCCTTCACCCCGCGGAATCGGCCGATCAGCTCCTGCAAGGTCTCCGACTGCGCGGTGAGCTCCTCGGCCATCGCGCCGAGCTGCTGCGCGGCCGCGGCGTTGCGATGGGTCACCTCGTCCACCTGCTGCATCGCCCTGCCCACGAGATCGAGGTTCTGCACCTGCTCGGCCGACGAGACCGACACTGCCTTCACGATGTCGGCTGTCTGGCGGATGCGCGGCACCAGGCCGTCGATCAGCTCGCCCGACTGGGTTACCGTGGCCTTGCTGCGCGCCGCGAGCTCGGTGATCTCGCCCGCCGTCTTGCGTGACACGTCGGCGAGACGTCGCACTTCCTCCGCCACCACGGCGAAGCCGCGTCCTTGATGTCCGGCGCGCGCGGCTTCGATCGCCGCGTTCAGCGCGAGCAGGTTGGTCTGGTCGGCGATCTGGTTGATCGAGATGACCTTGTCCGTGATCTTCATCATCGCCGCCACCGTCACGCTCATCGCTTCGCCGCTCTTCTCGGCGTCCGTCGCGCCGCGTCGGGCCACGTCGTCCATCTGCTGGATGACCTGCACCGTGCGCGCGATGGAATCGTTGAGCGCGTCCAGGGTGCCCGTCGTCTGCGTCACGCTCGCTGCTTCCTCGGTCGCGCCCTCCGAGAGTCCCTGCGCCGACTCCGTGAGCTGCGTGGCCGCGACCGCGATCGCGTCGGCGCTCAGGCGAATGTCACCGATCAGCTCCGAGAGGCTCTGCGTCATCTGCACGAATGCCTTGCCGAAGCGATCGGCGTCGGAGCGCGGCTGTACGTGCGCATCGAGGCGCCCGTCGGAGATCTCGTCGGCCACTCGGGCCATGTCGCCCAGATAGCGAGTCATCTCCACGAGCGCCTTGCCGAAGGCGTCCTCGGCGGAGCGCGGCGTGATCGTCACGTCCACGTCGCCCTGCCCGATGCGCTCGGCAAGCGTCGCGGTCGCCCGCAGATAGAGCACCAGCTCCTGCATCGAGCGCAGCAGGCGTCCGAGCTCGTCGTCGGAGTGGACGTCGATCGAGACGTTGACGTCGCCCACGGCCAGCGCGTTGGCCACGCGGACGGCCTCCTCCACCGGCGCGGTGAGCGAGCGGGAGGTGAGGCCCGACAACCAGATCAGGATGCCCACGCAGAGGATCGTCAGCAGGGCGGTCGCCACCCAGCCCGCGATCTGGAGCACGCGAAGCGCGTGGAAAGCCTGATCGATCTGCTCGATGTTGTCGGCGCGGTTCTTCTCCAGCGCCGCCTTGAGCGCGTTGTGGCTGACCATCATCTGGCGCAGCGCGGACAACGCCTGCATGTCGCGCTGGCCGGACATCGTGCGCTCCGTGGTTCCACGCGCGAGATCGAAGTATGCCGTGTACGAGTTGCCGAGGCCCTCGAACGCGCTCTGTTCCATCACCACGTTGCCGCGCGCGGCATGCAGTGCGCCCATGAACACGCTGCGCAGCGAGTCGGCGACGGTCAGGCGATCGGGATCGCCAGCCGCGGCGGCGTCCTGCAGCGCGCGCTGCGTCGACACGAGCAGCTCCGTGAGCTGACCGCTCAGCTGTACGGCGGGATAGTACCCGTGTTGTATGCGGGTCTGCTGGCGCTGCACGGCGAGGCCGAGCAGAAGGTTCGTCGCGAAGATCAGACCCAGCGCAATCGCCGCGACCGTGGGGGCGAGACGAAGCTTCTGGCGGAACTGCAGGCGGTCGATTGTGCGGCCGAGCGTGTTGATCACTCGATGCTCACGACTTTGACGCCTTTCAGGTCGGCGTTGGCCGACACGTACGCGATTCCGCCGACCATCGTGCGCACCGCGGTGAGCGCTTCCGCCTCACTGTTCTCCGCGGGCGGGAAGCTGCGGCCCGCGTAGATCTCCTGCCGCCAGTAGGATTCCGCCTCGGTCATCGTGCGATGGAGCACGCGCTCCGTGAACGCCGCGCGCAGCGGCGAGTCGGGCTTCTGATCCAGGGCGATCACCGGCTCGATCTTGCCGTTGATGTCCCACCCCTGAAGCTTGCCCAGATAGATCTTCGAGAGCTGCATGGTGCTGAGGCGCCGAATCGGATTGGCCGGATTGACCACTACGACAAATCGGCTCTGGGCGAACGTCGCGCTCGGGAACGCTGCCGAGACGCAGACGGAGAGAAGCAGGGCGATCTTCTTCAAGGGCGGTTCCTCGTGCTTCGAACGCCGGCGCCCGGTGCAGCGGCGCTCTGAGCGTGTCAGGCGGGTGGTAGTGGATGCCTGGCCGGCTGCGGCGCCGGCCTGCGCTCAGTATCGGCATCCCCGTCTTGACGCATGAGACCGCTGCAATGTCACCTAATTTGGTGACATACATCACAAAGTTGCGGATCGCCGCACCCAACGGCATTGACGAAGAGGAAAGCAGCGTCTTGAACGGCAACGGCATTGACGCAGAGGACGCGGAGGAACGCGGAGGACTGCCGCTCGAGCCAGCCATGGCGCACGAGACCAACCCCGCGACAAGAAAAAGAGGGGCCTTTGGGATCGCGGGGCCGGAGGCGGTGCGCGGAGACGGGCTCAGTCTCGGAGCAGGCTGTTTCCGCGAGGATCCGCGGCAGGTTCCGCGGGGATCCGCACGGAGAACGGCTCCGGCGCAGACTGCGTCCCGCCGAACCCCAAAGCACCGTTCCTTGGGTCGCGCACGCTGGCTCCAGTGCACGGAGATCGGCTCGGTTTCGGAGCCGATTCGGTCACCCGTTCGATGCGCACATCCTACGTTGGAGGGGCCGGCCCGAGCGGCAGTGCTCAGTGCTTGAGCCAGAAGAGCACCACCCCGCACTGCTCGTCCCGCCCGTAAACCGACCGGCCGGC
>JBJMNM010000268.1:0-5363 GCA_045804305.1 Gemmatimonadaceae bacterium
CGTCCTCGGTGCAGCGGGTGTTCTCGTTCCAGAGCGCGCAGACCAGGATGCTGCCGTCGCTCGACTTCTTCGCCTCGATCTGCACGTCCTTGGGATCGCCGCGGCGCCAGGTCTTCGTGCCCACGACTTCCACCTTGTCGCTCGTGGAGGCGCGGACGCGGACGTCGCCATTCATGTTGCGGACGCGAATCCACTGGCCAGCCGGGATCCGCTCGCTGAGAGTGAACGCGTCGCGCTGGGTCTGCCGGTCCTGCGCGTGCAGCACGGCCGGCGCGGCGATGAAGGCGATGAGAGCGATTCGGCGGAGCATCATCACGAGTATTCTCCTGAAAAGGCGCGCCTAGCGGCGGCGGCTGGTGGACCTGATGGTGATGTTACCGCTGAAGGTCTCGGCGACGATGCGGGCGTTGCCCTGACCGAGGGTGAACGTGAGCCTCTTGGCCTGCGCGGAGCCGATCCCGTGGTCGGTGCCGCTCTTCAGCGTGATCGGAAACTCGCTGTCGATCTCGCCATTGAAGGTGGACACGCTCAACTGTGCGCCCACGTCGCGTGGCAGCTCGAGCCCGATCTCGCCGGAATGCGTGTTGAACTCGTAGCGTCCGCCGTCGGCGATGGGGCCGGAGAAGTCCACGTCGCCGCTCGTGGTGTGGGTGCGCACCTGCTTGGCGACGATGTCGTTGAGCCGCAGGTCGCCGCTGACCGTCTCGGCTTCCAAGTCGCCCCGCAGACCGCTCAACTCCACGTCGCCGCTGACCGTGTTGATGTTCGCGTCGCCCTTCACGCCGTTGATGGTGACGTCGCCGGAGAGCGTCTCCAGATCCAGCCGCCCCACGTCGCGCACCTCGATGTCGGCGCTCTGGGTCTGGGTATCGACGTCGCCGTGCACGCCGCGGACGCTCACGCTGCCGCTCCAGCTCCGGGCCGACACCTTCGTGCCGGTCGGCACGGTGACCTCGAACCGGCCGTCGCCGCAGCCGCGTCCCGACGCCGGCTCCAACGTGGCGCGGGAGCCGTTGCTCATGAAGCGAATGGCGCCGCTCTCCGTGCGCGCCCGCACCCGGATCTCGTTCTTGTCGGAGCCGATCACGATCACCGACCCCTGCGGGCAGATCACGGTGACGGCGCCCCTGGCATCGAACGCGACGATGGTGTCGAGCGCGCCGGCGCCATCGCGCTCGCGACGCTCCCGCTCGCGTTCCCGCGTGCGCTCCAACCGCTCCTGCTCGCGATCGCGCTTCTCCTGCTCACGTTCGCGCGCGCGGTCGCGTGCCTCCTGCGCCTTCTCGCGCTCCCGCTCGATGCGGTCGCGCTCGCGCTCGGAGGTCGTTGTCTGCGCCGACCCCGACGCGGGGATCGCGAGCGCGAACGTCGCGAAAGCCAGTACAATAGGGCGGTGCATGGGTGAAATCCTCAGGTACGCGCGGGCAGCAGCGCCGCCGTCCGCAGCAGCTCGACTTTCTTCTCGAGCGAATGGTTGAGTTGCGTGGCGAGAAAGCCGCTCGCCGGATCCTTGGCCAGCGCAGCACGGCTCTGCGCGATGGCCGAGTCGATCACCGCGATGCTCTGCTCGAGCACCGTGATGGTCCTGGGGTCGAGCTCCGAGCGCCGCTGCGTCACGATCTGGCGCAGCTTCACGATCTCCTGGTCGTACACGGGCTCAGCGTCCTTCTTCATGATGTTCCTTGCGTTGATCGCCGGCACGCCCGCCCCCGGCGTCGTGGCGCGCCCGGCGAGCTGACGCTCACTCGAGCCACCCGACGGCCGATTGGAGGACGTGGACGTGATCACGCCATCATCGGCGCGCGAGACCGGCGCCTGCGACACGGCCGGCGTGTCGAGCGTGGCGACAACGGCGGGACGACTCGAGCCGGGGGCGCTCGCGACGGTCAGCGTGGGGTCATAGGAGACCCGCGTGAGCACGTGGGTGATCCCGGCCGTGACGAGAACGAGCGCCGCGGCGGCGACGGCCGGCCGCATCCAGGTGCGGTGCACGATCGACCGCCCGCCGAGCGGCACCTCGAGGGGCAGCACGCGCGCGTCGATCCGCTCGGCGATGCCGGTCCACAGGTCGCGCGACGGCTGGAGCGCCGGCAGGGCCGCGGCATCAATGCGCAGCGCGGTGATATCGGCGAGCAGCGAGCCACAGCTGGCGCACACGTCGGCGTGCGACTCCATGGCCGCGCGCACCGCCTGGGGCAGGTCGCCCTCCAGGTAGTCCGCGAGCCGATCGGAGAACTGCTCGCAATTGAGTGGCATGCTCATGGTCGTCATCGGTTCAGTGCCTCCCGCAGAAGGAGCCGCGCGCGGTGCAGCTGCGCTTTCGTGGCTCCCGTTGTCACGCCGAGCATCTCGGCGATCTCTTCGTGCTTGTACCCTTCGACGTCGTGCAAGGTGAAGACGCGTCGTGCACCCTTGGGCAGCTTCGCGATCGCGGCTTCCAGATCCATCCGGTCTCCGGGCGCGTGGGGGCGGGCCGGCAGGACATCGATGCCGTCGCCCTCGTCGTCGTCGTCGAACCGCGTACGTTGTCGCCCTTCGGTCTTTCTCGCGTTGAGCACCAGGTTCACCGTCATCCGGTGCAGCCAGGTGCCGAACGCCGCCTCTCCACGAAACAGGTGCAGCTTCTCCCAGGCCCGAACGAACACGTCCTGCGTGAGCTCTTCCGCCCGGGTGCGGTCGTTGACCATCCGGGCGCAGAGGGAGAACACTCGACTGACGTGCTGATGGTAGAGCCGCTCGAACGCGCGACGGTCCCCCGCAGCCGCGAGGGCTACGTCCGGATCAGCGCCGAAACCCGCTGAAGGGGATGTCACTGGTTCTGCAAAGGCCACTGCCGTCATCGGTCGGGTGGGTTTCCCGGTGCACTGATTGGGATACTCCGACCGCCCAGAAGGTTTGAACGTCAGGCAATTTTCGCCGCGAACCGCTCCACGGCGGGCGGGAGCTGCTGGATGTCGTGGATCACCAGGTCGGCGCCGCTCCTGGTCATCTCCTCGACCGTGAACGCGCCCCAGGTTACGCCGATTGTATACACTCCGGCGCCCTGGCCGGCCTCCACATCGTGCGGCGAGTCGCCCACGAAGATGGCGTCTTTTGCCTCGGCGCGCAGGAGGCTGAGGGCATGATGGACCGGCTCGGGATGCGGCTTGTGGCGCGAGGTCGAGTCGCAGCCCACGATCACGGGAATCGCGTCGTCGAGCCCCACGTGCACCAGCGCGCGGCGCGCGAGCCAGTCAGCCTTGCTGGTCACGAGCGCCATCGGGTGTCCCGCTCGAGCAAACTGCTCGATCACGGCGACGACGCCATCATACGCGTGCACGAGCCGGTCGTGATGCAGAAGCTGGTGCTCGCGATATCGGGCGACGAGACGCTCGATCTCGGGCTCGTGCGGCACGAACTCGCGAAAGGAGTCGATAAGTGGACGGCCGATGAGGGCGCGCCACTCGTCGTCCGTCGGCGCGCGGCCTTGAAAACCTTCAAAAGCGTAGCGGGCGGAGCTGAGGATTAACTCTATGGAGTCGATCAGGGTGCCATCGAGGTCGAACAGAAGAGCGGAGGGCATGCTCCAATGATAGCCGGACCGTCTCGCGATTGTCGGAGAGGGCTGTCGTTCGCGCGCCGCCCAGCGTAATTCAAGCCGCGGCCCGCGCGGGTCGCCGTTGCCCATTCACCCGACGAGACATGCACGCCTCGCATAGCATTCGCCGCTTCGTCGCCCTCACGATTGCCACGGGAGCGCTCGGCTGTCAGACCGGTCGAAGCGCCGCGCCGTCGAGCACGACTACGACCACGACGACCACGTCGTCATCGACGACCGGCATGAGCATGACGCCGAGCGCTGGCGGGCCGGCGGTACAGGCAGCGTCGATGGAGCAGGCAGGCGAGTATCTCACGGTCGTCGGAAGCTGCAACGACTGCCACACCCAGGGCTGGGTGGAGAGCGAGGGCAAGGTGCCTCCGGCGGACCGCTTCGCGGGGCTCAACGTCGGCTTCCGCGGCAAGTGGGGCACCACGTACGGGAAGAACCTGCGCACCGTGGTGCAGCGCCAGAGCGAGGACCACTGGGTGAAGGTCCTCACGACCAGCGACGAGGGCGATGGCAAGCCGCCCATGCCGTGGTGGAACACGAAGCAGATGAGCGAGCGCGACCTGCGCGCGATGTACCGCTACATCAAGTCGCTCGGCCCCAAGGTGAATGGAGTGCCCCGTGCGCTGCCGCCGGGCAAGGAGCCGACGGGGCCCTACATCTGGGTAGAGCCCCGCAGCGGCCAGTAGCCCGAGCTCAGGGCGCCGGCTTCGCCTGCCGCGTCCTGAGCGCCGTGAGCTCCGCGCTGTGCGCCCTCAGAAAGGCCGCGTTGGCGCTGAGCGCGGGCGTGGGCGGCGCCGCCTTCGGGTTGCCCATGAAGCGCTCCGCCTGCGCGATGGCGATACCGGCGACGAAGTAATCGGGCACGGAGATTCCCGCCGAATTGATCGCACGGCTGACCGAGCTGTCCGCTTCCAGGTGCTTCAGGCCAGCGTCATTCGTGGCAACGCGTGTCCCGTTGCCGCCGTCGGTGATGTTCTTGTCCAGGAAGGCGCGAACCTGGGGATCGCGTCGCCGCAGCGCGTCGACGCTGTCGCTCGCCTGAATGAAGTGGCGGAAGTTCTCTTCAGTGAGCCTGTACTCTTCGGCCTTTCTCACACTCCTGGCGTCCGTGGCCGTCACCTTCACTTCACCGGCGGCGGGCGTCACGCTCGACGGATTCCCGGTGTCAGCCGTGCGCGCCATCTGCGCGACGACGTTACCGCCGGCGGAGTCCGCCGTGTTCCGGTCGGAGCGGGCGCATCCCGCAATCGCGAGACCGGCGGTGAACAGAACGAACGAGCGATGCGGCAGAGGCATGATGTCGAGTCCGATGGGGTCGAGGCTGGATGTCGCAGAGCCCGTGCCGGTGAGGCCGAGCTGGCCAAAGCGAAGCGCGGCCTGCAACCTTTCCCGCGCAGCTTTTCCCTTCTCGCCCTGAACGATGCGCCGGCTCGTCGTCGCCCTTCTGATCCTGCTCGTCGGCGTCGTCGCCAGTGCGCGACGTCTGGGGCCGCTCCCCGCGCTCGGCCCCTTCCTGGACCCCGCGCACGGCGTGTGGTCGCTCGCGCGGTCCGCATCGCTTCCGCGGAACGCATCGGTGCGCGTGCTCCATCTCGCCGACTCGGTGTCGGTCGTATACGACGAGCGCGCCGTGCCGCACATCTTCGCCGCGAGCGAAGAGGACGCCTATCGCGCGCTCGGCTACGTGGTGGCGCGCGATCGCCTGTTCCAGCTCTACCTGCAGACCATGGCGGCGAGCGGCCGGCTCACGGAGATCGGCGGTCCGCGAGCGCTC
>JBJMNM010000269.1:0-2694 GCA_045804305.1 Gemmatimonadaceae bacterium
GCGTGGAGACCTGATCGTCGAAGTCGACGTCACGGTGCCGGACAAGCTGACGCCGGAACAGGAGGAGGCGATGAAGAAGTTCGCCGAGGCGATGGAATACAAGGCCTGAACGGCCGCGGACGATTAACGGCCGTACTTCGTACTCTGTACGGGGTACGAAGTACTAGGTACCCTCTCCCCGGCGCGCCTGGTCAGCGGGAAATCGTTCGATTAAACGGCGCACCATTCTCTGAACGACAGCCGCTCGCTGCGCCAGGTCGACGCAGCGATTCGCGGGGAGAATGGCCAGATCCGAAGCGACGATCAGATGATGCTCCGTCTCGGCGGCGGAGCCGCAGGCGATCTCGAGGTACCGAATTGCCTCTGCACGTGAGCCCTTCCCGCATCCCTCGGCGATGTTGGCGGAGATCGACAGCGCGGAGCGTTTCAGCTGCGCGGTGACCATCCGATGATCCGGTCGCGTGACCGCCGCACAGCTTTCGAAGACGTCTGTGGCGAGGAAGCGCGCACGCGACCAGACGGTGAGCTTCCTGAAGTTGTGCATGCCGTCAGCATGCCCAACCAGTCTTCGCGCTACGTCATCGAGATGTTGCAGCCGGCAGCATACGCGCGAATCGAGGGTACGTAGTACCTCGTACCTCGTACTCCGACCTCGAACCAGTACGGCCGGAACTACGCCGCCAGTATAGGCAGCTCCCGTCTGGCGCGTTCGATCACCCCGCCACCTACCACCGTCGCGCCGTCGTACAGCACCAGCGACTGGCCCGGGGTGATGGCGCTCACGGGCTCGTCGAGCGCGACCTCCACTTCCTCGTGCTCGACGCGCACGACCATCCCGCGCGCCGGCCGCGACCGATGCCGGATCTGCACCTCGAGCTCCGTACCCGGTGCCGGCGGATCGACGAGCCAGTTTACCTCGCGCGCCACGACGCCCTTGCCGAGCAGCTCGGGTCGAGGACCGATCACGACGGCGCGGGTCTCGGGGCGGATCTCCACGACGAACATCGGCTCGCGATAGCCGCCCGGCAGGCCGCGCCGCTGGCCCACCGTGAACCGCGCGTAGCCGTCGTGTTCTCCCACCACGGTGCCGTCGCGGCGAACGAACGGTCCGCGCGACAGCGCCGGCGCGTCCGCGCCCAGCTCGCGCGCGATCACTTTCGCGTGGTCCCCATCGGGTACGAAGCAGATGTCCTGGCTCTCCGGCTTCTCGGCGATGAGCTCGAGCCCCAGCTCGTGTGCCACGGCGCGCGTCTCGAGCTTCGTCTGATCGCCCACCGGGAGCAGCATGCGTGAGAGCACGGCACGCTGAATGCCCCACAAAAAGTACGACTGATCCTTGCCGGGATCGCGGCCGCGAGCGAGCACGCCGTCGCGCACGCGGGCGTAGTGCCCGGTGGCGATCCACCGGGCGTCGATCGCGTCGGCCTTGTGCAGCAGGTCGCGGAACTTGGTGAAGGTGTTGCAGCGCACGCAGGGAATCGGCGTGCGGCCGCGCGCATACTCCCGCACGAAGTCCTGCACGACATCACGGCCGAACGCGCTCTCCAGGTTCAGCACGTAGTGCGGCACGCCGAGCTGCTCGCAGATCCGGCGCGCGTCGTTCACGCTGTCCAGCGAGCAGCACGGACGGTCGGGCAGCTCGTCGCCATGACAGCCGAGCTTCATCGTGGCGCCCACCACGTCGTAGCCTTGCCGCACGAGCAGCGCAGCCGCCACCGACGAATCGACGCCGCCACTCATCGCCACCAACACCCGCTCGCGCATCGGTCAGGCCGGCGTGAGGCGGCGGGCCTTGTCGACGAGCGCCGGAAAGAGCTCGGCGACCCGGTCGATGCACGCGCCAGTGGTGAGCGCGCCGAGGCTCAGGCGAATCGCGGCGCTCGCGAGGTCCGGCGAGACGCCGATGGCACTCAGCACATGCGACGGGCTGATGCTCCCGCTCTGACAGGCCGATCCCGCGGAGCAGGCGACGCCGCGGAGGTCGAGCGCCATGAGCATCGACTCGCTGTCCACGCCGGGCACCGAGACGTTCGTGATGTGCGGCGCGCGCGGCGCGCCGCGCCCGTGGATCACCGCATCCGGGATGCGCGCCAGGATTGCCGTCTCGAGCCGGTCGCGCAGCGTCTCGAGCTTCGTCCACTCGTGTTCGCGCTCAGCCACGGCGAGCTCCGCAGCCCGCGCCAGGCCCACCGCCATCGCCACGTTCTCGGTACCGGGACGGCGACCGCGGTCCTGGGTGCCGCCGAACATCAGTGGCTCGATCGGAGTGCCGCGACGGATGTACAGCGCGCCAATTCCCTTCGGCGCGCCGATCTTGTGGCCCGAGATCGAGAGGACGTCGAAGGCGGCGCGGCGCGCGTCGATCTCCACCTTGCCGAACGCCTGCACCGCATCGGTGTGAAAGACGACGCCACGCGACCGGGCGCGCTTCGCCAGCGCGGGCACGTCCTGGATGACGCCGATCTCGTTGTTGACCCACATCAGGGAGCAGACGGCGGTGTCGTCGCTCAGGAGCGCCTCGAACGAGGCGTCCTCCACGAGCCCCGAGCGCTGCATGGCAACCAGGCGCTCCTCGCCCCCTTCGCGGGCCACCTGGTGCGCCGCGGCCAGCACCGCCTTGTGCTCCAGCGGTGACGTGACGACGGCGTTCCGGCCGCGGTGACGCGCGGCGCGCCACGCGCCGAGCACCGCGAA
>JBJMNM010000270.1:0-3449 GCA_045804305.1 Gemmatimonadaceae bacterium
GGTGGCGTTGCCCGTCAGCGCGGCGGCGACGGCCGCGGGTGCAGCGGCGGAATTCGTCTCGAGATACAATGCCGCGGCGCCCGTGACGTGCGGCGTCGCCATCGACGTGCCGGAGATCGTGTTCGTGGCCGTGGAGCTCGTGTACCAGGACGACGTGATGCCGACGCCCGGCGCGAAGATGTCGACGCAGGTACCGGTGTTCGCCCAGCTCGCCTTGGTGTCGCTGTTGTCGGTGGCGCTGACCGTGATCGCCGCCGGCACGTCGGCGGGCGAGGTGGTGCAGGCGTTCTGCGGGTTGCCGAAGATGTCGCCGTTGCCGGCCGCGATCGCGTACGTGACGCCGGAGTTGATGGAATTCGTCACCGCCTGGTCGAGCACGGCCGACTGTCCGCCGCCGAGCGACATGTTGGCGACGGCCGGCGAGTGATGGTTCGCCGTGACCCAGTCGATTCCCGCGGTCACGCCGGAGACGGATCCCGAGCCGCCGCAGTCGAGCACGCGCACCGCAACGAGGCTCACGCCTTTCGCCACGCCGTACGTCGATCCGCCGACCGTGCCGGAGACGTGAGTACCATGGCCGTTGCAATCGGCGGCCGTGCCGCCGGCGGTGACCTCGTCCACGCCGGTGACGGCGCGTCCGCCGAATTCGCTGTGACTGAACAGGATGCCCGTGTCGATGATGTACGCCGTGACGCCGGCGCCGGTGGTTCCGTACGTGTAGCTCTGATCCAGCGGGAGCGCGTGCTGGTCGATGCGATCGATCCCCCACGTCGCATTCGTCTCGGTGCCGACGAGGTGGACGACCTGATCCTGCTCCACGAGCGCGACGTCGGGACGTCGCGCAATGGCTGCGGCGGCGGCGGCGGACATGTGTGCCGCGAAGCCCTCGATCACGCTGTACTGGAAGCGGAGCGTTCCCCCGTGTGCGGCGAGAAGCTGCTGCGCGAGAGCGGCATGGCTCGCGATGCCTGGCTTGAACATCACGATGTACTGATCCGGGATCGGCTCGGCGTTCGCCGGCAGGACGGCGAGCGCGCTCTTCTCGGATGGGACCAGGGGTGCCGTCGGCGGGGTCGCATCCTGACACGCGGCGAGCATGAGCACGCCGAGCGACGCGGCGATGGTGCGCAGTCTCTTCATTGTGAGATTCTCCGGGCCGTGCAGCGATGGGGGGATCCGGACGAAGCTGGGAGGGCGGAACCGAACCTACGGCTGGCGGCCGCAGTGTCAAGACAAGTGTTTACAGTCCACGCGTGAAGGATTATTTGCGTGGATGCAGCGCCGGCGACGCTTCCTGGCGCGGTTACCAGAGGCAGACGCAGGCGTCTGATCAGCGGCTAGCGTGTCGCTGTGCCACCATGTGATCCCCGCACCCCGATCGATCGTGCTAAAAAGCCTGCGCGTGCCCGAGCGGCTGTTCCAGATCGCCATGTGGCTGGTCTCGTTCTTCTTCGCGAGCTTCCTCATCGGGCTCGGCGGGAAGATCGTCGGCGACCTGCCCGGTGTGGACCAGCGCCTCTCGCTCGAGCAGTTCCTCGATCCGGCGCAGGTCGCGCGGAACCGGACGGTGCGCGACTCGCTCGCGCTGCTCCAGCGCGGTCGGCTGGCGGCGAGAGAGCGTGCGCAGCTCCGCCAGACCGCCGCGGCGAACACGTATCGCAACGCGCGCGCGACCTTCGACAACTGGATCGCGACGCGCTCGGCGACGGTCGATCCGACGCAGGATCCGGAGGTCATCCAGCGGACGCACGAGCTCGACGCGCTCAAGTCGTCCGAGCAGACGGCGCAGGCGGAGGTGGACCGGCTCGACGCCGAGCTCCTCCAGGTGTCGCAGGCGAGCGCCGAGCAGCAGCAGCGGTACGACGCGCTCGAGAATGCAGCACGTGGACGCTACGAGACCGCGCGGTTCCGTCAGGAGCTGCGCGTGTTCGGCATCCGGCTCGCGCTCACCCTCCCGCTGCTATTGATCGCGGCGTGGCTGGTGATGCGAAAGCGGAAGAGTCAGTACTGGCCGCTCGCGCGCGGCTTCGTGCTGTTCGCGCTGTTCGCCTTCTTCGTCGAGCTCGTGCCCTATTTGCCGAGCTACGGCGGCTACGTGCGCTACGGTGTCGGTGTGGTGGCGAGCGCGCTCGTCGGCATCTACGTCATCCGCGCCATGCAGCGCTACGTCGCTCGGCGCGCGGAGGAGGAGCGGCGGACGGAGAGCGAGCGGCGGCGTGCGCTGCCGTACGAGGAGGCGATGAAGCGGATCGCGACGGGCGTGTGCCCGGGCTGCGAGCGGCCGATCGCGACGACAGGGACTGGCGCGCCGGCGAACTTCTGCGTGCATTGCGGCATGACGCTGTTCGACGACTGCCCGTCGTGCGGGACGCGCAAGAACGCGTTCTTCCACTTCTGTCCGGCGTGCGGGGTCGAGGGCGCGACGATCGGTGTGGCGGCGGACTGACCCGCTGTCATCCCGCAGGAGCGAAGCGAGTGTCGGGATCTACTTTCACTTCGCTGAAGCTGGCCCCAGCGCAGAGACACTAGGTTGCCCAGAGGGCACCGACACTCGCTCGCTACGCTCGCTCCTGCGGGATGACAACGTTCTGCGCGCCGCGGTTGATCGCCAGCACCGCGAGCAACGTCAGCAGCATCGCGATGACCGTGCGCGGACCGAACGGCTCACCGGCGAGAAGCCAGCCGAGTGCCACGGCCACGATCGGGTTCACGTACGCGTACGTCGACGCGCGGGCGAGCGACGTGGACTTGAGCAGGTAGAGGTACGCCGAGTAGGCGACGATCGATCCGGCGACGACGAGATAGGTCCAGGCGAGGAAGGAGTGCAGCGTCACGCGCTCGAGCGAGAATCCTCGCACCTCGCCGACGAGCAGGCTCGCGATCACGAGCATCACGCCGCCCGTGAGCATCTGCATCGCGGAGCTGAGGAAGGCGTCGGGCGGAAGGTCGCCGCGTTGCGCGCGCAGCGAGCCGATCGCCCACGAGATGCCCGCGAGGATGACGGCCCCCAAGCCTACAGCATCGATCGTCTGGTGATCCACGCCGCCGATGCCGAACAGCAGCGCCTGCGCCGCGAGGCCGAGCGCGATGCCGAAGATCACGAGCGGGGAGGGACGTCCGGTGCTGCCGGCGAGCATCGGGATGACCACCATCCACACCGGCGTCATGGCCGTCACCAGCGCGACGATCCCCGATGGCACGGTCAACTCGGCCCACGACACGAGGCCATAGGACGCCGAAATCAGGAAGAGCCCCGTGATCGCGGCGCCCTTCCATTGCGCGCGGGTGGCGACCGGCGTGCGTGCGGTGCGTGATCCGCGCAACACCTGCCACGCGTAGAGGATTCCGCCAGCCACGAGGAAGCGCGTTCCCGCCATGAGGAGTGGCGGGATGCTCTCGACGGCGTAGCGGATGGCGAGGTAGGTGGAGCCCCAGACGAGGTAGACGAC
>JBJMNM010000271.1:0-10179 GCA_045804305.1 Gemmatimonadaceae bacterium
AATGATGAGTCAGGTTCCAGCGGCATTCGTGGCGTACGACATTCTCGCCGCCAGCGCCACGCTGGTGATTCAGAGTTCGTGGTTGGAGCGACGTGCGCTGCTAGAAGCGCTTTCATGGCATGGTGATGCCGCTTTTGTGGCGCCTTATACAATGATTTGCTCTGCGTCCGATGTCGATGCCGCTTTCGAGCAGGCTCGTGCGTCTGGCAACGAGGGAATAATCGCCAAGGAACCGAACTCGTCATACGCTCCGGGACGTCGCGGAAAGAGCTGGATCAAGCTCAAGCGTGCGCTGGCGACGCTCGATGTCGTTGTTACCGGAGTGGAGCGTGGGCATGGTCGTCGGAACGGTGTGCTGTCCGACTATACCTTTGCCGTACGGGCGTCCGAGAGCGATCCGACGTTGCTCAATGTGGGGAAGGCGTACAACGGGCTCACCGACCTCGAGATTGCGCAGCTCACCGAACGGTTCAAGGCGATCACCACCCAGCAGTTCGGCCGGTTCCACGTTGTGCGTCCGGAGGTCGTGCTCGAGGTCACCTTCGACATCGTGCAGAAATCCGCCCGGCACAAGGCCGGCTACGCTCTGCGGTTTCCACGCATCGTTCGCGTCCGGGATGACAAGCCCGCAGACGAGATCGATACCTTGCAACGTGTGAGGGAGCTCGCAGGCGACGGATGAGCGGTCGGGCGTCGGGCGGTCGACCCTGGCGGCAGTCTAGGCTCGGACCGTCGCGGGAACGCGAGCCGGCGGTGGTGTGGGACGCTGTTCCATCAGCGCCGGATCGGGCGCGTTCCACAAAACGATGCCGCGCATGCGCCCGCCGGCTTGCTCGATCTCCTCGATCGATTTCTTGAGCTCGGCGATCGGCGTCTGGCCGGTACGCACGCAGAACACGACATCGGGGATCGGCAGCGCTGCCGGCAGCCCCTGCGTGACCTGGTCCGGTGAGCTCACGAACACGATGGCATCGTAGCGTCGTGCGAGGCGGGCGATGTCGCGCTGAAGCAGCTCGTTGAGCTCGGGCACCGGAATCGTTCCTCGGCCGCTCGGCACGACGTCGATCGTGCGGTCTCGCCCGATCCGCGCCGGGCGGATCGCTTCGGGCCAGCTTACCTTGCCCTCCACCAGGCCAGCGACGCCAGGCGTGGCCGGAAGTCGCAGCACCGACTCCACGGTGTCGGCGGCATCGGTGTCCACGAGGAGCGTGGCGCGCGCCTCCTTCGCGGCGATCGCCGCGAAGTTGACCGCTACGACGGCTGACACCGACGGATTGTCGCCCGTCACGGTCAGCATCACCACGTTCGCGCCCGCGGTGGCAATCGTGAGATAGATGAGCTGATGCCCGTCGGCGCCCGGATCGAGATACGGTGGTGCATTCCGGTCCGACTCTCGACGTCCGCGCTCGGGCGATGGCGGGAGCGGCCGAATGACGCCGAGCACGCGAACGCCTGTCGCACGCTCGATTTCGTAGGGGTCGGCGATGCGTGGGCGGCGCAGCTCGTCGATCAGCGCGATGCCGAAGCCGATCATTGCCCCGAACACCAGCGCGGCGGCGAGCATGGCGGGAGGAGAGGCGCCGACATTGGCCAGATCTCGCGCCCGCCCCTCGAGTGAATCGAGGCGCTGCAGCTCGGCGCGTTCGCGTGCGAGGCGCGTGGCGACGACGCCTGCGACCATGCGGGCAGTGTCGCGCTTGGCGATGCGCGCAATGGTGTCGGGAACCGGTCGCGACGCGATTGCGGTGATCGCGGCCGGCGGCGGGGGAGCGAGCACCCGCAGCTCGCCCTGGATGGCGGACCGGCGGGTTTCGGCGAGCGACTGAATGCTGCGGCCGAGCTCGTTGGCGCGCGCGGTCAGCGCCACGAACACCGGATCCACGCCGCCAACGGCATTGAAGCTCTCGCGCTCACGCTCGATCTCGACGAGCGAATCGAGCAGGAGCTTCACACGCGGATCCGCGCGCATCTGCGGCGCCTCCGCAAGGGCGCGGAACGAGCCGAGCAGTGGTGCGTTGTCGGCGCGTGTGAGGAGGCGTGTGAGTTGTGTGACGTCCTCAGTGAGGGAGTCGCGCTTGGCGCGAAGCCCTCTGCTGAGCGGATCGCCGGTCGCGGTCGTGTCAGCGGCCTGCGCCGCTGCCGCGGTGGCGATCAACTGATGCAGGTCGTTTCGCGCGAGCACGATCGCGGACTCTGCCGCCGCCACCTGGCGATTCGCCTCGTTCAGCGCGTTCACCGTGGGTTCGGTGTCGGGCCGCGCTGCCGCAGCGGGACGAATCGTGCTCGCCGCGCGCTTGGCCTGCTGCGGTACGACGACCAGCGCAACCAGAATCGCGGCGAAGGTGATGATGCTCACGGTGCCGATGAAGACCGGCCGATGCAATGCGTTGCGGGCGCGCGCCGTCATCCACGCCGCACGGGAGGGTGAAGGTTGGCTGGGTCGCGTGCGAGCGGGACGGCGGCGCGGAGTCATGTGGGCGAGGTCTTTTCGAGACGGTCTTGCGGAGCCGACCCTAGCGCACGGGATGGGCCACTGTTTCGACTACCTGGTCCGACTGCACCGCCCGGCCGCTGCCGCGACGACATGCAACGGGGTGGGTGCCGTCTGGCACCCACCCCGTCATGCGCTGCTCGAACAGTGTGGTCGATGCGGTGAACTACTGAACCGTGATCGAGCCCTTCATGTTCATCGCCGCGTGCGGCGTGCAGATGTAGTCGTACTTGCCGGCCGGGACTTTCGCGAAGGAAACCGTGTAGGCCTCGTTCGGCTGCATGACCATCGGGCCCGAGAGGGGACCCATCTTCTGACCGGGCATGTTCGCATCGAGCTGTGCCGAGACCGCCGGATCCGTGACGTTCTGGAAGGCAACGTTGTGGGGGCCACCGGAGACCATCACCCACTTCACCTGATCGCCCGACTTGATGGTCACGTTGGCCGGCTCGAACTTATAGCCGGACGCATCGCCGATCATCTTGACCTCGACCGTCTTGCCGGTGGCCGGCGCGGCGGCGGCGGCGCCCGCGGCCGCACCCGGAGTTGCCGCGGGGGTGGCGGTGGTCGTGGTGGTCGCCGAGGACGTCGTCGTCGCGGCCGCGTTGGCTGCGGCGGTGTCCGTCGCAGGCTGTTTCTCGCCGCCGCAGGCGCCGAGCATGGCCGCGCCCGTGAGGAGCGCAATACCGTAGAACCGCATTTCTGTTGGCCTCCCAAAACTTGATCGTTGAGTTACTACTCGGCGGGGCCCCGCCGAGCATTGTGAATTTATTCACAAGCCGGTCGCCGCGCAATTCGCAGCCCCGTTCCCCTCGATGCGACTCTCGCTCCGCTGCACAGCGCGCGCCGTGACGTTGACGCCGCCCCTGGACCTCGGCTACCTTCTCATCATGTCGCTCATCCGTGCTCGCCACCATCACCTGCACCATCACCACGGCCCGACGGGCTGGGGCGACGCGCGCGTGCACGGGTAAAGCGGACAGCTTCTCTCCCGGCGCATCAGCCGGTCGGCTCTCGGCCCGTCCCTTCGGACGGGCTTTTTTGTTGCCGGCTGCATGAGACTGCACCGGCGCGACTCCCTCGAGGCCTCGCGGCCCCACCATATGCTTCGCATTGCACTGCCAAACAAGGGGCGGCTGGCCGAGGAGGCCCGCGAGCTGTTCACCGACGCCGGCCTCGAGATCCGCGCGGCCGGCCCACGAGCGCTCACCGCGTCGCTCGGCGGCGAGTTCCAGGCGCTGTTCGTGCGCGCGCAGGACATTCCCGAGTTCGTCGCCGACGGCGCGGCCGACGCCGGCGTGACCGGTCTCGATCTCGTGCGCGAATCCGGCCGCGCGCTCGACGAGCTCGCCGACCTCGAGTTCGGGCGGTGCCGTCTGGCCGTCGCCGCCAAGGACGACAGCGGCGTCAGCACGGTGGACGACATCGCGCCAGGCATGCGCGTCGCGACGGTATTTCCTCGCGTCACCGAGCAGTACTTCGCCGCTCGCGGCCAGCGGGTGGAGGTCGTGCCCGTGTCGGGCGCGGCGGAGATCGCCCCGCACATCGGAATTGCCGACGTCATCGTGGATCTCGTCTCCACCGGATCCACGCTGCGCGTGAATGGCTTGTGCGAGGTGGCCACGGTGCTCGAGTCGACCGCGCGGCTCATCGCCGCACCGCGCCTTCGCTCCGACGCGCTTCGCGCCCGCGCGCTCGGCGAGCTCGTCGCCGCCCTCGGCAGCGTGATTGCGGCGCGCGGCAAACGGTACGTGATGGCGAACGTACCTCGTGCGCGACTCGACGAGGTGAAGCGCGTGGTCCCGGGGCTGAACGGGCCCACCGTGATCGACATCATGAACGGCGGGCAGTATGTCGCCGTCCACGCCGTCGTGGGCGCGGCCACGATCTACCGCACCATCGCGGACCTGAAGGCGCTCGGTGCGGAAGGCATTCTCGTCACGCGCATCGAGAGGCTGATGGCATGAGCCCGTTCCGGTGGACAGGGAACATTCGCGCCCTTGGCGCGAGCGACCGGCGCGCGCTGTTCGAGCGTACCATGTCGGACGACGCCGGCGTGCACGACCGGACGGCCGTGATCCTCGCCCGCGTTCGTCGGGACGGTGATGCCGCGCTCCGTGCGATGGCATCCGAGTTTGACGGCGTGACGCTCGACGCGCTCGAAGTACCGCGCCGCGAATGGATGCGAGCCCTCGACGCGCTCGATCTGTCGCTGCGTTGCGCCATCGAGCGCTCGGCTGCCAATGTGGAACGGATCCATCGCGCGTTTCGTCCGGCCGCCCAGGAGTGCGAGAGCGAGCCGGGCATCGTGGTGGGGCGCCGGCCCGATCCACTCGGCCGGGTCGGTGTGTATGCGCCGGGTGGGCGCGCGGCGTATCCGAGCAGCGTCGTGATGGGCATCGTGCCGGCCCGGGTGGCTGGTGTGGGCGAGATCATGTTGTGCTCACCGCCTGCACGCGAGAGCGGGCGTCCGTCACCGGTGGTGCTCGCCGCCGCCGCGCTGGCCGGCGCGGATCGCGTGTTCGCGCTCGGCGGTGCGGGCGCAATCGCGGCGATGGCCTACGGAACCGAGACCGTGCCGCGCGTGGATCGAATCGTCGGACCCGGGAATGCCTATGTCGCCGAGGCCAAATTGCAGGTGTCGAGCGCGGTGGCGATCGATTCTCCCGCCGGCCCGAGCGAGCTGCTCGTGCTCTGCGATGCGACGGCGGACCCGGTGGGGGTCGCACGCGAGCTGCTGGCGCAGGCCGAGCACGATCCGCTCGCGGCGGTCGTGGCGGTGACGACGAGCGAGCGATTGGCGCTCGCCATCGCCGACGCCATCGCCGAGCTGCTGCCCTCTCAGGCGCGAGGTAAGATCATCGCCGCGTCGCTGGCCGGACAGGGTGCGATTCTGTGGTCGGATTCGCTGGACGACGCAATCGAGTTTGCCAATGCATACGCGCCTGAGCATCTCCAGCTTCTCGTCGCCGAATCGGAGGTGGTCCTCCCGAGGCTGCGAAACACGGGAACGGTGTTCGTGGGCCCCAGCGCCTCGGTGGCTTTCGGCGATTACATGACCGGCGCCAATCACGTGCTGCCGACCGGCGGGCTCGCTCGCAGCTATTCCGGGCTGTCCACGCTCGATTTCGTGCGGTGGACGACGTATCAGCGGGTATCGGCAGACGCGGCGGCGCGACTCGCCGACGACGTCGGCGTCTTCGCGGACGCGGAAGGACTTCCCGGTCACGCCGCCGCGGCGCGCGCCTGGCGTGCGGGAGGCGCGTCGTGAGCGCGCTCGCCCGCGAGGCCGTGCGCGCCTTACCGCTCTACGCGCCCGACGTAGCCGACTGCGCGATCGACGTGAGCGACAACACGAACCTGTGGGGCACACCACCGGCCGTGCTGCGCGCGCTGCGCGACGCGCCGGTCTCCGCGATCGGACGTTATCCGTCGCTCTATTCCGCTCCGCTGCGCGATGCGATCCTGCGCTATCTAGAGCTGGATGGAGCGTCCGACATGAGGGTCGTCACGGGCTGCGGCTCGGACGACGTGATCGACGCCACGATGCGGGCCTTCGGAGCACCGGGTGATTGCATTGCCTTCTCCGTCCCGACATTCTCGATGATCCCCACCTTCGCGCGGCTCAACGGTCTGGAACCGGTGGCCATTCCGCTCACGTCCCGCTACGACGTGGACGCCGAGCGACTGGTGCATATCGGCGCGAAGATCACGTACCTCTGCTCGCCCAACAATCCGACGGCGACATCGCTCTCCCGAGCGGCCATTGAGTACGTGGCCGAGCACGCGCGTGGCGTGGTGCTGCTGGACGAGGCGTACGCGGAGTTCGCGCCGGAGACGTTCGTCGATCTCGTTGCGCGATATGATCGATTGATCGTAACGCGGACCTTCTCCAAGGCGTTCGGCCTCGCGGGGCTGCGCGTCGGCTATGGCGTGGGGAGCAGCACGACGGTGGGGATGGTGGAGCGGGCGCGCGGACCGTACAAGGTGAATGCGTTAGCCGAGCGCGCGGTGCTCGCGGCGCTCGAGCCAACCGATGAAGGGCTGCGGTGGGTGCGCCTCCATGCCGCGCTCGCGGTCGAGAATCGGAAGCGGCTCGCGACGGAGCTTGGGAACCGCAACCTGCCTCCGCTGACGTCGTCGGCCAATTTTGTCTTTGTTCCCAGCGCCCGCGCTGCGTTGCTCGCGCATGGGATGCGCAAGCGCGGTGTGCTGGTCCGCGCCTTTCAGGGACTGCAGCGCGATCTGGCCGAGCTGGCAGGATCGAACGGCGAGGCGCTTCGCATCGGCGTCGGGCCGTGGGAGATCATGGAACAGGTGCTCAGCACGCTCGACGAGGTCCTTGGATGAACGTGACCATCTTCGACTATGGCGCGGGCAACCTCCACTCGCTCGCCAAGGCACTCGAGGGGACGGGTGTACAGGTGCGCGTCGAGCCCGATCCCGTGCTCGCCGTGCAGGCGGATGTTCTCGTGCTGCCGGGCGTCGGCGCATTCGGCTCGGCGGTGGAGCGGCTTGCGCCCGGTCGCGACGTGATGCGCGAAGCCATTCTAGGTGGCCTCCCGACAATCGGGATCTGTCTCGGCATGCAGCTGTTGTTCGAGGGCAGCGAGGAAGGCGGTGGAGCAGGGCTCGGAGTGATTCCGGGCCAGGTGACACGGCTGCGCGCGGTGCGCGTGCCGCAGATCGGCTGGAACGGCGTGGAGCCCGTCGCCGACGATCCATTGTTCGCCGAGAGTCGGTTGCGAATGGCCTATTACGCGAACAGTTACGTCTGCCGGCCCACGGACCCTGGTGTGGTCACCGCCTGGACAGAGCACGAGGGCGACCGGTTCGCCGCCGCGGTGCGAGCGGAGCGCGCCGTGGGCGTGCAGTTTCATCCGGAAAAGAGCTCCGCCGATGGCGTGCACTTCCTTCGCGCTTTTCTCGACAGCGCACGAACTCTGGAGAAAGCCAAGTGATCGCCATACCCGCGGTGGACCTGCGCGACGGTGCCTGTGTGCAGCTGGTCGGCGGATCGTACAAGCAGGAGCGCATACGGCTGGAGGATCCAGTGGAGGTCGCGCGTTCCTGGGAGCGCTACGGCTTCAACCGCCTGCACGTCGTGGATCTCGACGCCGCGACCGAGCGCGGCTCCAACATCGGTGTGGTGCGCATACTGCTCACCGAAGCCGGGGTTCCCGTGCAGGTGGGCGGAGGTGTGCGCACCGGTGAAGCGGTCGAGGAGTTGCTCGAGGCGGGGGCGGCACAGGTCATCGTCGGCACGCGCGCGATCGAGGACACCGAGTGGATCGCCGGCCTCGCGTCGCGCCATCCGGGGGAGATCATCGTCGCCTGCGACGTCCGCGAGCGTCGCGTGACGACGCGTGGCTGGTCGCGCACGATGCCGGTGGACATCCTCGACGTCGTCGACGAGCTCAATGGCCTGCCGCTCGGCGGCCTGCTCGTCACCGCGGTGCATCGGGAAGGACAGATGCAGGGCACCGATCTGCCACTGATGGAAGACGTGGCCGAAGCGTCGAACTTCCCCGTGTTCGCATCGGGAGGCGTGGCCACCATGCAGGATCTTCGAGCGCTCGAGCACCGCGGCATGGCCGGCGTGGTGATCGGCATGGCGCTGTACACGGGTGCGCTCGATCCGGTGGTCGTCGCTGGCGAGTTCGGGGAATGATGACCATCATCCGGGGGAGATCGACATGACCGTCGTCGTTCGGGAAACGAAGGAGACCACCATCCGCTGCGAGCTGACGCGGGGCAGCGGGCGGGCAACCGTGTCGACGGGCGAGCATTTTCTCGATCACATGCTGACGACCTTCGCGCGCTATAGCGGGATCGACGTCGCGATTCAGGCGACGGGCGATCTGCGGCATCACCTGATCGAGGATGTGGCGATCTGTGTGGGTGCGGCGCTTGCCGAGCTCCTTCCCGCGGCCGCGGCACGCTATGGCGACCGCACCATCCCGATGGACGACGCGCTCGTGCACTGTGCGCTCGATCTGGGCGGCCGGCCGTATTACCACGGACCACTGCCGAGCGGATTGTACGACCACTGGATGCGCTCGTTCAGCGACAACGCGAAGGCGACGCTGCATCTGCGAGTGCTGCGCGGCACGGACCGGCATCACGTGGTGGAGGCGGCATTCAAGGCGCTGGGGCTCGCCGTGCGTGACGCGCTGGCTGAGTCGGACAGCAATGCGGTCTTCAGCACGAAGGGCGGCGTGGCGCTCCGCGTCGAGGGGGCGTAGGTGCTCACCCGGCGTGTCGTGGTCTGTCTGGACGTGAAGGGCGGACGCGTGGTAAAGGGCACCCAGTTCGTGAACCTGCGCGACGTGGGCGATCCCGTGGCGCTGGCCGCGCGCTATGAGCATGAGGGAGCCGACGAAGTTGTGTTCCTGGACATCTCCGCGAGCGCCGAGGAGCGTGGTACGCTGCTCGACGTGGCCCGGCGCACGGCCGAGCGACTCTTTGTTCCGCTCACCATCGGCGGCGGAGTTCGTACGGTGGACGACGTTGGTCGTGCACTGCGGGCCGGCGCGGACAAGGTGAGCATCAATTCCGCATCCGTGGCGCACCCGGAGATCCTCACCGAGTCGGCCGCCCGCTTCGGGGCACAATGCGTGGTCGCGAGCATCGATGCGAAGCGCGACGGCGACGGCTGGCGCGTGTATGTGAAGGGCGGGCGCGAGCGGACCGAGCTCGACGCCGTCGCGTGGGCCGTGGAATGTGTGCACCGAGGCGCCGGCGAGATCCTGCTCACGAGCATCGATCGTGACGGCGCGCGGACCGGATACGACATCGAGCTCACGCGCGCCGTTGCCGACGTCGTGGATGTACCGGTGGTGGCGTCGGGCGGCGCGGGTACCGCGGCCCATGTCTGCGAGGTGCTGGCAGCCGGCCACGCCGATGCCGCGCTGCTCGCCGGCATCCTCCACGACGGCGTGACCACGGTGCACGCGGTGAAAGACGCGATGCGCGCGGCCAACCTTCGCGTCCGCGCGGCATGACCGCGTCCATGACCGGCGGCGCGCTCGATGCACGCGTCGCGCCGGCTGCCGAGCTGGCGCGGCTCACGGGTGACATCGCGCTCCGGCACTATCGCTCGAACCTCACCGTGGAAATCAAGGCGGACGGCTCGCCGGTCACTGCTGCGGATCGTGCCGCCGAGCGGGCTGCGCGCGATTGGGTGGCGCGCTTTTTCCCCGAGGACGGCATTCTGGGTGAGGAGTTCGGCGAAGAGCGTTCCGGTGCGCGCCGACGCTGGGTCATCGACCCGATCGACGGGACCAAGTCGTTCGTCCGCGGCACTCCACTCTGGGGCTCCCTCGTGGCACTCTGTGAAGGTGAGGCGGTGCTCGCCGGCGCGGCGTATTTTCCCGCTGTCGGTGAGTTGATCGCCGCAGCGCCGGGCGCGGGCTGCTGGTGGAATGGCAGCCGTTGCGGCGTTTCGGTGGTGGACTCGCTGGAGCGGGCCACGGTCCTCACCACGGACGAGCGGTTTCAGGAATGTCCGGCACGTCGCGCCGGTTGGGAGCGGTTGGCGTCGTCTGCGGCGGTGAGTCGGAGCTGGGGTGACTGCTTCGGCTATCTGCTGGTGGCCACCGGACGCGCCGAAGTCATGTGCGATCCCATCATGTCGCCATGGGACAGCGCGGCGCTGCATCCGATCATCCGGGAGGCGGGCGGCGTGT
>JBJMNM010000272.1:0-2875 GCA_045804305.1 Gemmatimonadaceae bacterium
GCAGGGCGATCTGCGCAGCGTGCTGCTCGCCAACGCCGCCCTGCGCATCACGTCGCGCGTGGTGGTGCGGCTGGCGTCGTTCGAGGCGAGGTCATTTGCCGAGCTCGAACGACATGCACGGCAAGTCCCCTGGGCACGTGTGGTGGCGGCTGGCGGCGCCGTCCGCTTTCGGGTGACCTGCAAGAAGTCCAAGCTCTACCATTCCGACGCGGTGGCGGAGCGGTTCGCGGACGCGCTCACGCGGGCAGTGCCTGGCGTGCGGGTCGGGGGAGTCGGGAGCACGGAGGACGATGGACCGGACGACGAGGCACAACTGTTCGTGGTGCGCATGCTGCGCGACCGCTGCACGGTGAGCGCGGATACGTCGGGCTCGCTGCTACATCGGCGGGGGTACCGGCTGGCGACGGCGAAGGCGCCCCTGCGCGAAACGCTCGCCGCGGCGCTGATCGCCGGATCGGGATGGGACGCGGCGTCACCGCTCGTGGATCCGTTTTGCGGATCGGGCACGATCCCCGTCGAAGCGGCGCTCATGGCGCGTGGAATTGCGCCGGGCGTGCTGCGGACCTTCGCCGCGGAGCGATGGCCGGGTGTCTCTCGCACGCTCGGCGCCCGAGTGCGGGGCGAGCTCGCCGAGCGTGCGAGGCCAGGCGCGGCGGGAGTGATCGCGGGTTTCGACCGCGACGCGGGGGCGATCAGCGCGGCCGTGGCGAACGCTGAGCGCGCCGGCGTGTCCGCTGACGTGACGCTGGCGGTGCGCAGTCTGTCGGCGGCTGCTTTTCCGACGGGGAGCCGCGGATGGGTGGTGACCAACCCACCCTACGGCGTGCGGGTTGGCGAGGCGGATCAGGTCCGCGATCTGTGGGCGCAGCTCGGGCACGTGCTTCGCGCGCGGGCGCGCGGGTGGCGCGTGGCGCTGTTGTCGCCCGACCCGGCGCTGGAGCGACAGCTGCGCATCCCGCTGCGGGTGGCAGCCGCCACGAGCAATGGCGGGATCCCCGTGCGGATCGTGGTGGGTGAGGTGGACGGATGACGGCGCAGGGGCGAGTGACGGGCCTGCAACGCTCGGCCGGCGGGGTGCCGAAGCTGCCGGTGGATCGTGTGATGGTGCGGGCGACCGGAATGGAAGGCGACAGGCAGCGCGACCGCCGGTTTCATGGTGGTCCGGACCGCGCGCTCTGTTTGTACTCACAGGAGCGGCTGGACGCGCTGGCCGCGGAAGGACATCCAGTGAGTCCTGGAGCGCTGGGCGAGAACGTGACGATCTTCGGCCTTCCCTGGGACGACGTGAGGCCGGGCGCGCGACTGCGGATCGGCGCGGTGGAGGCGCAGGTCACGGCGTTCGCGTCGCCCTGCCGGAACATCGTGGCGGGCTTTCTGGACGGCGCTATCACGCGGGTGGGCCAAAAGGTGAACCCCGGCTGGAGCCGCGTGTATGTTCGGGTACTTTCGGAGGGTCTGATCACCGTGGGTGACCCGGTGACGCTCCACTCGGTGCACGCGGAGTCGTAAACCGTGACGCCGCTTGGTTTTCCAGCCGTGCCATTACATAAATAACAATTGATGCGAGTTAGAGCGTGCTTTTTGCAGTGTTCGCTCTGCTACGGGCAGCCCTCAGGAGCCTTGGCGCGCAAGCACTCCAATTGCCGAGCTCGGCACATCATTTGATGAGTAGCGGGCGGCTGCGCGAGGGGGCCCTACGTGTGTCTGCCTACTCAGCCACCGAGATAGTCCGGTGGCCTTTCGCATCCTCTCTTCCCTCATAGGAGCTGACCGTGAGCGTCGGCGAGAGACCTGAATTGGCTGATCAAGAGAAAACGCCCGGTGCCGGGCGCGGGAACGGAAAGGCAGCGGCGGGAAGCGCGCGCGGCAAGCGCGGCAGACCGCGCCGCGCCGCCGCGACGGCGGTGACCAATGGCGAACTGGATGCGATGGACGACACGCCACAGCGCGGTGATGCCGCGACCGCGAATGGTGGGGGTGGCAGTAGCGGCGCCCCGCGCGAGCGGATGCTCCGCCGGCTCCTCGCCGGGCTTCGAGCGATCGATGCGGGCGACTTTACCGTGCGCCTGGAGCCAGTGGGCGACCCGGTGGCGGCGGAGCTCGCGGAGGTCTTCAACAGCGTCGCCACCAAGCAGGGCCGTCTCGCCGACGAGCTGAATCGCGTGGCGCTCTCCGTCGGGCGGGAGGGCAAGATGCGCGACCGCGCGACCATCGGCCCCGCCGGCGGTCTGTGGGCGGGCAGTGTGGACGCGCTCAACAGCCTCATCACCGATCTGGTACAGCCGACCTCCGAAGTCGCCCGCGTGATCAAGGCGGTGGCCGAGGGTGATCTCAGCCAGAAGGTGGAGCTGGAGATCGAGGGCAAGACGGTACAGGGCGAGTTCTTCCGGATCGGATCCACCGTGAACCGCATGGTGGATCAGCTCAACGCGTTCGCGAGCGAAGTCACGCGCGTGGCGCGCGAAGTCGGTACGGAAGGGAGGCTGGGTGGGCAGGCGAACGTGCAGGGAGTCAGCGGCACCTGGCGCGACCTGACGGACAGCGTGAACGGCATGGCGACGAACCTGACCAATCAGGTCCGAAACATCGCCGACGTCACCACCGCCGTCGCGAAGGGCGATCTCTCCAAGAAGATCACCGCCGAAGCCAAGGGGGAAATTCTCGAGCTCAAGAACACCATCAACACGATGGTGGATCAGCTGTCGTCGTTCGCCGACGAGGTGACGCGCGTCGCGAAGGAAGTAGGAACGGAAGGCGTGCTGGGCGGCCAGGCCAACGTACCGGGGGTCGCCGGGACCTGGAAGGACCTCACCGACTCGGTCAACGGCATGGCGAGCAACCTGACTAATCAGGTGCGAAACATCGCCGACGTGAC
>JBJMNM010000273.1:0-4299 GCA_045804305.1 Gemmatimonadaceae bacterium
CGCGCACCCGGTTGCTCGGCGCATCACGACCGAGAAGGCGCGAGGGGATCACGAGCGGCGCGGCGATGACCGCCGCAGTCGCCGCGCTCTTCTGGATGAAGTCGCGGCGGGTGATGTCGTCGGGGTGGTGGCGCTTCTGTCGCATCGGCAGGTCGGCAGGTCGGCGGATGTGTGCGGCCAATATGGCCCATCTGGGCGCGCGGCGCGAGGATTGCTCGTGGTTGACTCCGTCACCAGCGCACCCACTCCCCCGACTCGCTCACCTGATATAGATGTGGACCCTCGTCAAGATTCTCGCGGCCGTTGCCGTGTACGGAACGGTCATCGAACCGCGATTCGTCCTCACTGAACACGAGCCGGCCAGCATCCCCTCGCTCCCTGCCACGTGGGAGGGCAAGCAGGTCGCCGTGTTCGCCGATCTTCAGGTCGGCATGTGGTGGGCCAATCGCGACGCCGCGCGGAAGGTCGTGCGCAAGGTCGTCGAGCTGAAGCCCGCCGTCACGCTCATTGCCGGCGACTTCGTCTACGACGCCGACATGAGCGTGAACTCGCAGATGCACGAGGTGCTCGACATCCTCCAGCCCATTCTCGACGCGAAGCTTCCCACCTACGCCGTGCTCGGGAATCACGATTACGAGCTGATGAACGAGCACTCGCAACAGGAGAACCATGTCGCGCAGCGTGTGCGCTTCACCCTCGACAGCGCCGGCATTCGCATGCTCGACAACAAGGCGATCGCGCTCTATCCCGCCGGCGCCGATTCCACGACCGCGAACGCGCTCTGGCTCGTCGGCGTGGGGGAGAAGTGGGCAAAGAACGATCACCCCGACTCGGCGCTCGCTCGCCTCCCCGTCGGTGCGCCGCGGCTCGTCTTCATGCACGACCCCGATTCGTTCGCGCACATTCCCGCCGAGGCGGCGCCTGTCGCCGTGGCCGCGCACACTCACGGCATGCAGCTCGGGATTCCATTCGTCTCCGACTGGATGTGGCGGACATATTTCAGCGACGAGGGCTCGGGCGTGGCTGGATGGATCGACGGGTTTGGCAAGCCAGGCAATCATCTCTACATCAATCGCGGCATCGGCTTCAGCGTCCTTCCGGCGCGGGTTGGCGCGCCGCCCGAGCTGACCGTCTTCACGCTCTCGCGGGCACCGCAGCCACAGCCCTGAGCTCGCCGCGCGTCATTCGCGCGGCGACTGATTCTGTGGCATCTTTCGGCACCTCCCCCGAGCACGCCGAGAGCTGAACGCGCATGCCCGCCCATCTGATCGGCCCCGTTCCCGGTAGTACCCCCACCGGCGTTACCACGTCGCGGAGCCGTCCGCGTGACCTGCCGGCTGACATCCTTCGGGAGGCGTCACTCCGGCTCGGCATTTTCTCGTTCCTCACCGGCGTGCTATGGCTGATCGGCACGGTCCTCGGCCACGTCGCGCAGCGCGCGTTGATGGCGCCCGGCGATACACGCTGGATGCAGTTTTCGGCGACCGACGAAATCGCCGTCGCCGCGATCGCGCTGTCGATCGGGCTCTTCGTCTACACGCGTTATACGACCAGAGGTCCGCAGTTCGTGCTCGACCTGGGTCTCGGGTACATGGTGGTGATGGCCGCCGCGCTCGGTCTCATGTGGCATTGGGGCGGCGCGCCGGACGACTATCAGATGTACACACAGATCTCGTGGATCGGCGTCATGCTGCTGATCTTCGCGGCCATTCTGCCCACGTCGACCCCCAAGATGCTCATCGCCGGCACCATCGCGGCCGCGATGAATCCGCTCGGCATGTTGATCGCGAACACTCGCGGCCTGTGGAGTGCTGCCACGGTTGGAGCCGCGGTCCTCATGCACTACCCCGACTTTCTGCTCGTTCCCGTCGCGGTCGTGATCTCGCACGTCGTCACGCAGCTTGGGCGGCAGGTGACCAAGGCGCGCGAGCTGGGGAGCTATCAGCTCGGCGACCTGCTCGGACGTGGCGGCATGGGTGAGGTGTACAAGGCGAAGCACCGCATGCTCGCGCGTCCCGCCGCCATCAAGCTGATCCGCCCCGAGGCGCTCGGTGGGCAGGACGCCGAGGCGGCGCAGCTCGCGGTGAAGCGCTTTTATCGGGAGGCGGAGTCGGCGGCCAATCTCCGATCGCCGCACACCGTGGAGATCTACGACTTCGGCGTCACCGAGGACGGCACTCTCTACTTCGTGATGGAGCTGCTCGAAGGGATGGATCTCGAGTCGCTCGTGAGAAAGCATGGCCCGCTCCCCGCATCGCGGGTCATTCACATCCTCGGCCAGGTGTGCGAGTCGCTCGAGGAGGCACACCGCGCCGGCCTCGTGCATCGCGACATCAAGCCGGCCAACATCCACGTCGGCCGGCTCGGTCTCCAGCAGGACTTCGTGAAGGTCCTCGACTTCGGGCTCGTGAAGCCGTTCAGCGCGAAGAACGTGGAGCACTCGCTCGCCACCGTCGCTGGGCAGACGCCGGGCACGCCGGCCTACATGGCGCCGGAGATGGCGCTCGGTGAAGCGGTGGATGGACGCGCCGACATCTACGCGCTCGGCTGCGTCGCGTACTATCTGCTCACCGCGCAACTGGTGTTCGAGGCGGACACGACATTCCAGATGATCGCTCGGCATTTGCAGAATGAGCCGAGCCATCCGTCGCTGCGAACGGAGAACCACATTCCCCGCGCCCTGGACAAGCTCGTTCTCGGCTGTCTGGAGAAGGAGCCGCGCGAGCGGCCGCAGAGCGCGGAGGATCTCGCTCGCGCTCTTCGGTCGATCGATGTGCTCGCGTGGGGCAGCGAAGAGGCGGTCCGGTGGTGGAGCGCGCACTCTGCCGCGCAGGTGCCGTCCTGAGCGCAGCGACGGGCCCGCACCTTCGGTCTCCCACATGGCCCAATCCCTGGTGATGCGCCGCCCGCGATATTGCATGCATCATGGCACTCCTCGGCATGCAGGACGTCACCCTCGCCTTCGGCGGCCCACCCATACTCGCTGACGCGTCGTTCTCGATCGACCGCGGCGAGCGCGTCTGTCTCCTGGGCCGCAACGGCGCCGGCAAGAGCACCGTGATGAAGCTCCTCGACGGGACGCTGCTTCCCGACGACGGTGAGATCGTTCGCCAGACGGGCGTGACCGTCACCCGACTCGAGCAGGACATTCCGGCGGACGTCGCCGGTACTACCTTCGACGTGGTCGCGGCCGGGCTCGGCGACGCGGGGGATCTGCTTGCCCGGTATCATCGCGCCAGCCATCGCGTGGCCATCGACCACGGCGACGCCGCGTTGCGCGACCTCGATCGACTGCATCATGCCCTCGATGCGGCCAACGCCTGGCAGATGAACACGCGCGTCGAGACGGTGCTTCAGCACCTCGGCCTCGACGCCGACGCGCCGTTCGCGAGCGCTTCGGGAGGACGCAAGCGCCAGGCGCTGTTGGCCCGGGCGCTCGTGCGGGAGCCCGACGTCCTCCTGCTCGACGAGCCGACCAACCATCTCGACGTGGATGCCATCGAGTGGATGGAGGAGTTTCTGATCAGCCGCGGAATCACGCTGCTCTTCGTCACCCACGATCGCGCCTTCCTGCGGCGCGTGGCGACGCGGATCGTGGAGCTCGATCGCGGGCGGCTCGTCGACTGGGGCACCGACTACGACACCTACCTCGTGCGGAAGGACGCCGCCCTCGCGACCGAGGCGCGCGAGTGGGCGGAGTTCGACAGGAAGCTCGCGAAAGAGGAGGTGTGGATCCGCACCGGGATTCAGGCGCGCCGCACCCGCAACGAGGGACGCGTGCGTTCGCTCGAGGCACTGCGCGTGGAGCGCGGCGCACGGCGCGAGCGGGTCGGTACCGTTTCGCTCCAGGCACAGGAAGCGGAGCGATCGGGACGCCTCGTCGCGGAGGCTCGTGGCGTGAGCTTCACGCGCGGTGACCGGACGATCATTCGCGACTTCACGACGACGATCACGCGTGGTGATCGCGTGGGTGTCATCGGGCCGAATGGCTCCGGCAAGACCACGCTGCTCCGTCTCCTGCTGGGTGAGCTCGCGCCGGATAGCGGTACCATCCGGCTTGGGACCAATCTCGAGATCGCGTACTTCGATCAGCTCCGCGAGCAGCTCGACCCCGACCGCAGCGTGTTCGACAGCATCGCCGATGGCGCGGACTTCGTCGAGATCGCCGGCGAGCGGCGGCACGTGACCGGCTATCTCCAGGAGTTTCTCTTTCCTCCCGACCGCGGCAGAACTCCGGTGCGTGCACTGTCGGGCGGCGAGCGGAACCGCCTGCTGCTCGCGCGGCTGTTCACCCGGAAG
>JBJMNM010000274.1:0-3764 GCA_045804305.1 Gemmatimonadaceae bacterium
CACCTGCTTGGACATGATGTACGGCGAGACGAGGTTGCCCTCGACGAGGTGCACGAAGATCCCGATGCCGATCACCCAGAGCGCGCGCGTGCCGCCGTTCGGGCCGGTCAACACGAACAGCGCTGGCAGCGTGGTCGCGAGCAGCGTGCCGAAGAACGGGACGATCGTCGCCAGACCGGTGAACACCCCGAACGTCAGCGCGTACGGCACGCCGAGCATGTAGAGGCCGATCGCGGTGAGCGTGCCCAGGAAGGTCATCGTGAGCAGCAGCCCGACGATGTACGCCCGCAGCGAGCTCGCGCAGTCCGTGAGCACGTCCCGCACGAGATCGCGATGGATGGGTGGGAAGAGCGCGATCAGCCATTCGCGATACAGCGCGGGATGCAGTGCGAGGTACAGCCCCATCACGATGACGGAGAACAGGCTGACCAGCACCTCGACGAAGGTGAACACCTTCGGCACGACGTCGCCGAACTGCGACGAGACCTGGTTGTAGACCGCGAGGAGCAGGCGGTGCTGGCCGGGCGTGTACACCGACTTGAGCGCCGGCACCCGGTCCGCCATCCGGTCGATGGCCGCTTCCCATCCGCCGATGTACGTCGGCAGGACCTTGATCAGCTCCTGGGTCTGCGCGATGAGCGGCGGGACGAGCACCCAAAAGAGGAGCGCCAACCCGCCGAAGGAGAGCAGGATGGCGCAGATGAAGGCGAAGCGCTCGGGCAATCGCGCTCGCCTGTGCAGCACGCCGGTGAGCGCCCCGAGGTACAGCGAGATCAGGATGCCCAGGAACAGCAGGAGGAACACCTCCGCGACCTGGCCGGACAGCCACAGCAGGAGGACCGTGAATACGGTCGCGGTGAGAATCGGCGCGAACCTGAATTTCCTGGCTGCCGCCTGAACGGTCACCGCTTCTTCTCGTCGCCTGGATTCTCGATCTCGGCGTGCACGGTCTCTTCGTTCCGCTGCCCCGTGCCGAGCACCTTGTTCGTGGTCGTTCCGCCGCCGGCGGGCAGCATCCCCATCTTCTGCTTCAGCGCGAGCAGCTGGTTGTCCACCGACACGCCGACCGCGCCCTTCTCGAGCTGCTTGAAGTCGCGCTGCAGCGTGTCGCCGGTGAACTCTTCCTCGATCTCGGCGTGCGCGCGAATCTGGCGCTCGTTCGTCTCGATGCGCTCCTCCATGCGGGCGAATGCCTCGAAGGCGCTCTTCTCGGACAGCGACGACATCGTCTCGGCGATGCGCTGCTGGGCCTGCGCGCGGCGCTGGCGGGCGATCAGCAGGTTCTTCTTGCGCTTCGCCTCCTCGATCTTGTCGTTGAGGTCACGCAGCGAGTTCTTGAGCTTCTCGGTCTCGAGGCGGTGCTGCTCCCAGGTCTGCTCGAGCTGCTGGCCGTGCGACATGTGCTCGCCGTGCCGCACGAGGGCCTGCTTGGCCATGTCGTCGCGCCCTTCCTGGACGGCGAGCATCGCGCGACGCTCCCAGTCCTGTGCCTGCTTGTACTCGGCGTCGGTCTGGTCGCGCAGGCGCTTCTCGTCGGCGATGGCCGAGGCCACCTGCTGCTTGGCCTTCACGAGCTGGCCGCGCATGTCCACGAGAATCTGCGTCAACATCTTCTCGGGGTCTTCCGCCCGCGAGATGAGATCGTTGATGTTCGACTTCAGGAGCGCGGAGAAACGATCGAAGATTCCCATGGGATCAGCGTGCCTCGCGGAACGAGCCGAGCTCGCGCAGGTGCGACGCGAGGGCGAGAGTCATGCTCTCATAGCTCGCGAGAAATTCCTCGAAGTCGAGGGCCGACAGCTCGAGTGCCTCGGTGAGGACGATCTGCTCGTCCTGGAGGCCGTACGATCCGTGCAGCAGATCGCTCGCGTTGAGCTCGAGCAGCCGGCGGGTGAGGTGAGCGGTCTGCGTGTCGTCCTTGGGAAGGCTCATCACGTCGACGCGCAGCAGCACGACAGGAGGCGAAAAGTTCACGGCGACCGAGAGGTCGCTGTCGGGGCTCGGCCGCACGATCCAGAATCCCGGCTCGACCTCTGAGTAGGTCGCGCCCGTGGCGGCGAGTCGGACGATGAAGCTCTCGATGTCGTCTTTCGTGAGCATTCGGCACACCTGGCGAACTGGTTGCCCTTACCTACGGGATTCGCGCTCAGCTCGTTTCAGTGAGCGGCGCGGGCGATGTGGCAAGGTATGGATGGGTAGGGTGCTGGGGAAGGTTGTCATCCCGCAGGAGCGAGCGCAGCGAACGAGTGTCGGTGCCCTCTGGCCAAGCTACCTTCCCCGCGCAGAAGCCAGCGTCGGTGCTCGGACAGCAGATCCCGACAGTCGCTACGCTCCTGCGGGATGACAAAGGGCGGCTTCGCTGCCGCGGGATGACAGTGCTCAGGCTCGCTTGATCTGCACCAGTCGTTCCTTGGCGAGGCGGCGTCCGGTCGGCGTGGCAGCGAGCCCGCCGCCCGCGGTCTCGCGGTAGCGCACGTCCATCTCCCGCCCGATCTGCCCCATCACGTCGATCACTTCGTCGACGGGGATCTTGAATTCCACGCCGGCCATCGCGAGCTCGATGCCCGTGAGTGCGATGGCCGAGCCGGTGGCATTACGGAACACGCAGGGGAGCTCCACCAGCCCGCCGAGTGGATCGCACACGAGGCCGAGCGTGCCCTGCATGGCGAGCGCGGTGGCGTGGCCCACCTGAGCCGGTGTCCCGCCGAGCATTTCCGTCGCCGCGCCTGCCGCCATAGCGGCGGCGGCGCCGGTCTCGGCCTGGCACCCGCCCTCCGCCCCGGAGAGCGACGCACGCTCGGCAATCACGGCGCCGATGAGACCGGCCACGGCGAGTGCGCTCACGACCTCGTCGTCGCCGATGTGTCGCGCCTCGGCGAGGCCGGTGAGCACCGCGGGGAGCACGCCCGCGCCGCCGGCGGTGGGCGCGGCCACGATCACGCCCATCGCCGCGTTGACCTCCTGCACCGCCAGCGCGCGGGCGAGAATATCGCGGAACGGTGTGCCGGCCAGCGGGCCGTCGGGTCCGGTGCGCAGCTTGGCCGCGTCGCCGCCCACGAGCCCGGAGGCGGAGTACAGATCGCCCGTCATTCCCTGCCCGACCGCCCCGCGCATCACCACGAGCGCGCGATGCAGCGCGGAGCGGATGTCCGCTACGGTGCGACCCTGATCCTTCGCTTCGGTCTCGAGCGCGAGACGCGCGAGCGGGATCTGCTGCTGCTCGGCGTCGCGGATGGCCTCGGCGAGGGACTTGTACATCAGGCGCTCACCTTGTCGAGCCGGAATGCCCAGCGGACCCACGGGAGCCTTCGGATCTCGTCCCGCACGTCCTCGCCCGGCACGTCGTCGATCTCGATCACCATGAACGCATCGCCGCCGCGCGCTTTCCGCGTGAGGCGGAGGGTCGCGATGTTCAGGTTGTGATCGGCGAGGACCGTCGCGATGCGGGCGACGGAGCCCTTCACGTCCTCGGCGACGAGCACGATGGTGTGGTAGTTCCCGGTGACCTCGACCGGGTAGCCATCGATCTCGGTGAGGCGAATGCGCCCCGCGCCGAGCGACGACCCGATCACCGTCGCAGTCTGTCCCGCGCGCTCGACGGTGAGGCGCACCGTGTTCGGATGCGCATCGTCGGCGAGCGTGGTCTTCTCGAAGCGAAAGTCGAGCCCCTCGCGCTCCATGATGTCGAGCGCCGTGCGCAGCCGCTCGTCATCGGGGCGGAAGCCCATCAGGCCGCCGACGATCGCCTTGTCGGTGCCGTGGCC
>JBJMNM010000275.1:0-2093 GCA_045804305.1 Gemmatimonadaceae bacterium
GACGCGATCTTCCGCATCGCCTCGCAGACGAAGGCGCTCACGAGCACGGCCGTCATGATGCTCGTGGAGGAGGGAAAGATCGCGCTTGGCGATCCCGTGAGCCGGTTCATCCCGGCGTTCGCGCACACGGCGGTGGCATCGCGCGCCGACAGCGGGCGGACGGTGATGCCCGCGAAGCGCGCGATCACCATCAAGGATCTGCTCACCCACACGTCGGGCATCTCGTACGGCACCGATGCGTTCGTTGCCTCGCAGTACAGCGGCAAGGCGCTCGGGCCGGCGGCGGGATGGGGTTGGTACACCGCCGACAAGAGCGAGCCGGTGTGCGAGACGATGGAACGGCTCGCCACGCTGCCCTTCGTGGCGCAGCCGGGTGAGGCGTACGTGTACGGCTACAGCACGGATGTCCTCGGGTGTGTCGTGGAGCGGGCAGCCGGCGTACCGCTCGACGAGTTCATCCGCGCGCGCATCACCGCGCCACTCGGCATGCGCGATACGCACTTCTTCCTGCCGCTCACCAAGCGCGACCGGCTCGCCACGGTGTACGCGAGCGACAGCGCCAACCACATCGCCCGCGCGCCGGCTGGACCGCGCGGACAGGGCGACTACGTGGATGGACCGCGACGCAGCTTCTCCGGCGGCGCGGGGCTGCTCTCCACGGCGCGCGACTACGCGCGCTTCCTGGAGATGATGCTCGAGCGGGGCGCGCTCGACGGCACACGGCTGCTCTCGCCCAAGACCGTGGACGTCATGACGACGAACCAGAGTGGCACGCTCATGTCGCAGAACGGACTCGGCTTCGGACTCGGGTTCCAGACGACCGATCGTCTCGGTGCCGACGGCCTGGCGTCGGTTGGCACCTATGGGTGGGGCGGTGCGTACGGAAGCACGTACAAGGTGGATCCCGCCGAGCGTCTCGTCATCGTGTTCATGATCAATCAGCTACCCAACCGTACGGACGTGGCGGCCAAGTTCCCGACGCTCGTGTATCAGGCGCTCGTGGAGCCGCGAGTGGTGGTCGGATCGCGAGCGCCCTAGATGCACCGCATCCTGCACGATTTTCCGGTCTTCGCCCCGATTGCGGACGTGTTCGATGCCGTGAGCACGTCCGCGGGGCTCGATCGCTGGTGGACGCTTCGGTCGTCGGGACGGCCGGTTGAAGGCACGATGTTCGATCTCGACTTCGGCCCGAGCTACCAGTGGCAGGCGCTGGTGACTCGTGTGGATCCACCGGTACTGTTCGAGCTCAAGCTCGAGAGCTCCATGGCCGATTGGCTCGGCACTCACGTTCGCTTCGAGCTGAGCGACTCCGCGGGCAAGGAGACCGGCGTTCGGTTCGCCCATACCGGGTGGGCCGAAGTCACCGAGCACTATCGCATTTCGTCGTTCTGCTGGGCGATGTACCTTCGGCTGATGAAGCGCGCCGTGGAGCATGGCGAGTTCGTTCCCTACGAGAGGCGGCTCGACGTCTGACTGTTCACCCGTCTTCAATTCGTTGAGAGGATCAATGTCCAGCTACGCACCAGTCCGGCCCGTCACGACCTGCCACGCCTGCGGAAAGACGATCGACGCGCAGGCGGTGGTGTGCACGGGCTGCGGGGTCATGCAGCCCGCAGCCAGAGCGCTCGACGCCAACCGGAAGCTGCTCCCCGTCTTTCTGCTCGCCTTCCTCCTCGGCCCGTTCGGCGCGCACCGCTTCTTCGTCGGGAAGATCGGCACCGGCCTCCTGCAGCTCTTCACGCTCGGTGGGCTGGGGCTATGGGTGCTCTTCGACCTCATCGTGATCATCACGGGCAACTTCACGGACAAGGAAGGGCACAAGATCACCGAGTGGACGTAGCTGTCATCATTCCATCGGCCGTCGTCGCCCCGCAGGCAGCGGGATCAGGTCGTGCACCGCGCTCGCGATGTCGCCCACGCTCACCGGCCGCTGGAGCACCTTGGCCCACGAGCCTCCGGGAGCGGCGGACGTCGCACGCGCGAGGAGCATGGTCGGCGGATGGCCGTGGCTGGCGACGAGACGCTCGAGGCGGTCGCCAGTGTCGCCGTCGAGCGCCGAATGGTCCACGACGATCAACCGCACCGGCCCGCGC
>JBJMNM010000276.1:0-3187 GCA_045804305.1 Gemmatimonadaceae bacterium
CCTCGAGTGGGCCACCGCGTCGCCGCCCGCGCAGTGGGGATTCCACCACATTCCCGTCGTGGAGAGCCGTCATCCGCTGTGGGAACAGTCGCATGAGCTGAAGGTGGCGACGGGGCTGCGCACTGACCGGCGCGAGTTTCTGATCACGACGGCCCTCGACGCCATCCCCGACAGCCGGCACGACCTCCCCGAAGAAAGCTGGTGGCCGCTCGGTATGGCGATCGCCATCGCCGTCACGTTCATCGGCGCCGTGTTCACGCCGTGGGCGTACGTCGTCGGGTTCTCATTGTCTGTCGTGGCCTTTGCCGGGTGGGGCTGGCCGCGCGGCGGCAAGCCCGAGGACCAGGTCACGCGCGGCCGGCTGCCGGCCACGGACACGCCATGATCCGCCGCCCGCGCGCCGTGTTCGATGTCTCGGAGCTCCCCGACGTCTGTTTCGGGCCGCGAGACATCATGTGGTGGGGCACGATGGGGTTCGTGCTGATCGAGGGCTTCACCCTCGCGCTGTGTGCCGTCGTCTACATCTACCTCACGCAGAACTACGCCACCTGGCCGCCGGAAGGAACGCCTCGCCCGTCGCTCGGCCTCCCGACGCTGCAGGTCGTCGCGATGCTGGTGAGCATTCCGCTCATGGTATGGGTGCAGAAGGCCGCGGAGGCGTTCGATCTGGCGAAGGTTCGCATTGGCCTCGTGGTGGGTACGCTGTTCAACGTGCTCTTCGTCGGCCTCCGCATCGCTGAGGCGCTGGTGTCGCTCAACGTGCGGTGGGACACCAACGCGTATGGATCGGCGCAATGGCTCATCCTGGGGGCGCACTTCACGCTGCTCGCGGTCGAGCTGGTGGAGATCGCGGGCATGGCGGCGATCTTCTGGATCGCGCCCGTGGAGCGGAAGCACTTCTCCGACGCTGCCGACATGACCTTCTACTGGTACTTCATGGTCGGCGCATGGCTGCCGCTCTACGTCCTCTGCTTTCTCCTGCCCAGGTGGATCTGACATGACCACTCCCGGCCGAGAGAAGACGTACGACCGCGCCCTGCTCGGCGAGCGCATCGAGCCCGCCCCGGTGCTCCAGTGGGTGGGATTCTTTCTCGCCCCCGCAACCTTCTTCGTGCATCTCCAGATCGGCTACGTGCTGGTGCCCTGGTCATGCACCAGGCATCAGGTCATCTGGATCCACGTCGTCGACCTGCTGGCGGTGGTGCTCGCCGCTGTCGGCGTGTGGGCCGCGTGGCGCACGCACGCCGGCGCCGAGAGCGCCGCCCGCAACGACGACGCCGGCGCGGTGCCGCGCACCCGCTTCCTCGGCGTCGTGGGCATCGGGATGAGCGGCTTGTTCGTGCTGCTGCTCATCGCGCAGGCGATCGAAGCGATCTCCCTGTCCCCCTGCCAATGAGCGACGGCCAATGACGCGCGGCGTACGACCACCGGCGACGAGTGCGATGGCGGTGCGAGTACTCCTTCTCGCACTGGCCGTCGGCTGCCGCGACACCGACCGAATGAGCGAGCTCGGGGCAGCGGAGACCTTCGCCGGCCACGCGGAGCGCGGGCGCGCGCTCATGCGCACGTACGGCTGCCAGACCTGCCATACCATTCCCGGCGTCGTCGGCGCGAACGCGATCGTGGGCCCGCCCCTCGCGGGTATCGCGGGCCGGAGCTACATCGGCGGCGTACTGCCCAATACGCCGGAGAACATGCTGCGCTGGCTTCAGGATCCGAAGGCGGTGGATTCCCTCACCGCCATGCCCAACGTCGGCGTCACGCCGTCCGACGCTCGGCACATCGCCGCGTACCTCTACACGCTTCGATAGCCGTGCTCTCGTCCATGCGGCCTGTTGCCCCGCTGCGGCTCGCGTTGACGCTCACTGCCTGCGCGCTTGCCTGCTCCACGCAACGGCATGAGTCGCCACGACGTGCGCCGGCGGTGGACAGCGCGCCGCCGGCGGATGGAGTGGCGATGGGCTATTCGAGCTCCGGCGCGCGGTTCGTTCGCAACATCATCGGCTTCCAGGGTCCTGAATCGGTGCGGTACGATCCCGAGCAGGACGTCTTCTTCGTCTCGAACATGACGGGGTACGGCTCCGCGCTCGACGGCAACGGGTACATCTCCCGAGTGAGCGCGGCGAATCCGGACAGCGCGGGCGTGTTCGCGCAGGGTGGGACGAACGGTGTCGCGCTCGATGCGCCCAAGGGCCTCGCGCTTCACGGCGATACGCTCTGGGTGGCCGACATCCATGCGTTACGCGGATTCGATCGCCACACCGGCGCGCCGCTCGCGACGATCGACTTTGCGCCGCTTCGCGCGGTCCAGCTCAACGACGTCGCGATCGGGCCCGATGGAACCATCCACGTGACCGACACGGGCATCATCATGGGCAAGGACGGTGTCGTGCACCTCGGCCCCGATCGCATCTTCGTCGTGGGGCCGGCCCGCGCAATCACCGTTGCGGCGGAAGGACCGCAGCTCCGCCGGCCGAACGGCATCACGTGGGACGCCGAGCGCTCGCGCTGGATCGTCGTATCGTTCGACCCCTTCATCGGCGAAGTGGCGTCGATGCCGGCGGACATGTCGAGCCGCACGGTCATCCGCTCGGGGAAAGGTCAGCTCGATGGCGTGGAGGTGCTGCGCGACGGCACCGTTCTGTTCACCAGCTGGGCCGACTCGACCATCCACGCCCTGCGCGATGGTCGCGATGTGCCCATCATTCGCGACGTCCCGGTGGCGGCGGACATCGGCGTGGACACGCGGCGCCAGCGCCTCGCGATTCCGTTGTCCATGCTTGGCCGCGTGCAGCTCTGGGACATCGGCGGCCTGACGTACGACACTGCGCGCGCCAGGCCCTGACCAAGCGAGCGTCGCACTGATCCGCCGCGATGAGGAAGCTGCCGGAGCTTGGACCGCAGACGGCGCAGAGAAAGTAAGAGGACGCGGGGACGGCTGCTCGGGCTTGTCCCATGCGCCGGTCGGAACAGCCGCTCGGGCCGGCCAGGGCGCACGAGACCACCCCCGCGACAAGAAAAAGAGGTGCTTTTGGATCGCGGGGCTGCCCGCGCTGCGTGGAGACGGGCTCGGTCTCGGAGCAGGCCGCTTCAACACTCGGCGCAGCGTCGCGTCCCGCCGAACCCCACAGCACCTTTCCTTGGGTCGCGGAGGCTGGCTCCAGTGCGCGGAGACCGGCTCGGTTTC
>JBJMNM010000277.1:0-6922 GCA_045804305.1 Gemmatimonadaceae bacterium
ATGCTTCGAGCCGCCGAAGAAGAATTCGCCGAACGCGCGCCAGATCGGGCCGTCGACGCGCTTCAGCCGGTTGCGGAACTTGCCGTCACGCCACTGCGGGGAACGCTCTTTCGCTGTCGTCAGTGGCTCACCTGGAGTGGGGATGAGGAGATGTGGGGATGTGGGGATGAGGATTTTGGTCGCTCGCCTCATAGCGGCGTTCAGATAAAGTAGCGATGGCCAGCCCGACCGACGCGTTGCGATACGAGTCACGCCCGGCAGCGCGAGGATCGTCAGGTCACGAGCTTCGCGAGCACGATCACCAGTGCGGCGCCCGCTGTCATCACGAGGAGCGCCTTGATCCGCACCTTCTTCAGATAGAAGAGCAATCCAAGCCCGGTGAGCGAGAGAAAGACGAGGAACACACCGGCGACGCCGATCAGCCATGCCCAGGCGCGCCCCGCATCGCGGCCGCGGTGCAGATCGTTGAGCATGCCCACCGCGCCCTGATACGACACGGCGAGCTTGTAGCTCCCGTCGCGCACGTCGATGAACGCATCGGCCGAGTATCCGGGCGCGCGGAAGGCGAGTGAACCCTCGCGATCGTCCTCACGCCGGTCCGTCACGGTGCCATGCACGCCGTGCGTGGCGCGCAGATGCTCGGCGACGACCAGCCAGTCGATTCCCCTCGCCGTCCTCCACGTCGCGGGGAGCTGACCGGTGAGCTCCTCCGTGCGCTCGGCGGCGAGCCAGTCGGGATGGTTGAGCGTCACCCCCGTGCCGGCGAAGAACAGCACGACGAGCAGGCTGACCATCGACGTGTAGATGTGCAGCCAGCGCAGCAGCGAGTGCACGCGCAGCCGCAGCGGCCGCTGACGACGCGCGCGATGCACTCGCGATGTCGGCTCCGTCGTCGGACGCGGCGCGTCCTCGTTACTGACGACGGCGGAGCTCGACACGCGCCCTCCCAATCTCCTCGTTGCCCGGCAGATCCGCCGCCACGGGCTTCGTGGCGAGCGTGAGGTCCTGCTGCATGAGCTGGTAGCTGCCGTGCTCGCGCGCCGCCTCGATCACGATGCGATAGGGCCCCTGCTCCACGACGTTGCGACGGTCGTCGCGACCGTTCCACGTCACCGTGTATTGTCCCGGCAGCCGCGTCGCGCTCGACATCGTGGCGACGAGATCCGGACCGCCCGCGTCCTCCCGATCGCGCTCGCCGCCGAACCAACGGCGAAGCTCGCGGATGTAGCGCGGGCCGCGACCGGTGGTGTTCACCCACAGGCTGAGCGTGCGCACGCGCCGCCCCGACGGGTCTTCCACCCAGACGGCGACGTACGGGCGGTGATAGCGGTAGCCCTGCTGCGGCGCGATCTCGAAGTCGACGGCGAGCTCGAAGCGGTCGTCCCACTTCGGCGCGGCCTCGCGCGTCGGGGTGAAGCGCCGGAAGGCAGAGATTCCGGTGAAGGACAGTGCGATGCCGGCGAGGCGCGCGAGCATGTCGCGGCGTCCGAACAATGCGTCGTCAGGCGTATCGTGCATCGATCGATTCCTCTGAAGAGACGTGGCGCGGCGCAACGGCGCACGCGTTCCAGGTGGCGTTGGTCGTGACGGTGCCGTCGCGTTCGACGAGCAGGCAGCCGACCTCCGCCAGCGAGTCGGCGAGCACGACGCTCTCTTGCGGCGCCAGGACGCTGAACGCGGTCGAGAGCGCGTCGGCGGTCGCACAATCGGGAGCGAATACCGATGCGCTCGCGATGCGCTCCGTCGGTTGGCCGGTGCGGGGATCCACGATGTGAGAGACGCGGCGGCCGTTCGCGATGAAGCCGCGTCGATAGCCGCCGCTCGTGGCGATCGCCGCATTGCGAAGGCGCACCACCGCGAGAGGCGTCGTGTTCTCCGCCGGCGCGAAAGGATTCGCGACCCCCACGGCGACCGGGCGCATACCGAAGTGCTGCACGTCGCCGCCGACGTTGAGGAGCGCGTCGCTCACGCCGTCGACGGCACGCGCGAGGGCGGCGGCACGCGTCACGATGTAACCCTTCGCGATCGCATCGATCGAGATGGGGTGCGTCGTCAGGCGTCGTGCAGTGCGAGCGCTCCCATCGACGAGCCAGCGCGCCCCGTGCAGCGACTCGAGCAGCACACGTAGTGCGTCATGGGTCGATCGGTCTCCGGCACCGTCTCGCAGCAGCGCGATGATCGCCTGCGCGGCGGGGTCGAACGCGCCACTGGTGCGCACTCGCCATCCGTCGCTCGCCTCGAGCACCTCCACCAACTCCGGCGAGATGGAGACATCGACGTCGTGTGTCGATGTCCAGCGGGCGAGCTCGCTGTTGGACGACCAGCCGCTCAGGATTGCCTCGAGCCGATCGACCTCGGCGAGCGCGACCGACTCGGCGCGTTGTGCTGCGGTCGTCCCCGTCGCCACGACGGTCAGCTCGAACGACGTGCCGAGGACGTGCTCGTAGTGGAATGTGCGGCGCCGGGGGCGCGAACGGCGTGGATGGCGTTCGACCAATCGAGGAATCCAGTGCGGGAGCGAGAACGGCATGCGCAACGGTCGGGACGCAGGACATGGATGTGACGACACGATCCGTGTCGTCCGCTACTCCTTACACCGCTCGTGCAGAACCCGTTGCCGCATTGGAACGAGCGTCAGCGGCGTGTCACGAATGGCAGGACGCGCGGCACGAAGCGCACGCGCTGGTCGGCCAGGATCGCGAGGATCGCCAGCGCGGCGACGAATGCAAGTCCATGGCTCGCGACACCCTCGACGAGAGGACCGACTGGATTGGCGAGACCGAAGGCGCGCTCGCCGATCCAGCCGAGCGCCGCGGTGCCTGCCGCCAGCGCACCGCTCACGCGCAGCACCGCGTACACCGGCGTCCGCGCGAGGGAGAGCAGCCACGGCACCGTGGCGACGACGATCGCAAGCTGCATCAGCTCGATCCCGACGTTGAACCCCAGCACGGTGAGCACGGTGTGCCACGGGTCGATGCCGTAGCCGGCGATCGTCGACGCGAAGGCGAGTCCGTGCACGAGCCCGAAGCCGCCGGCGACGAGCGCCTCGCGTCCCGGGAAGATCGGCCGAATCGCGTGTACCGCCGAGACGAGAATGGATACCGCGATGAGGACCTCGACGATCCCGCTCGGCGCACGGACCCACCCCGTCCCCGCGGCGGCGAGGGTGATGGAGTGGCCGATGGTGAATGCAGTCACGATGCGCAGCAGTCGCGCTGCGCCCTGTCGTGCGCCGGCGTATCGTCCCCATCGTCCGGGCATGGCGGCGAGCGGCGCCGGAAGGAGCAGCACGAGCAGGAAGAGCAGATGGTCGGTGCCCTCGGCGATGTGGCGCATGCCGAGTCGCACCATGCCCGCGTAGCTCGTCATCGCCTGCGCGTACTGGAGCGTGAACCGCGACTGCTCGTAGCTGCGCTGCTGAGCGGTGATGCGAATCGTCGTGTCCTGCGGGACGAGCGCGTTCGCCAGGTAGACGGAGACATCGCTGAGGTGATGGTTCTCGAACGTCAACTGACGGTCGCCCCCTCCGGCGGGCAGGGCGGCCTCGAAGTCCATCCGGATCTCGCCAAGCCCCTCCATCATCTCGTCCATGCTCGGGAAGCCGAGCGCCACCAGGTGGAGAGGGAGACGCGAGCCGTCCACCGTGAGCGAGAGATCGCCACGCACGTGATCCGCATAGGCGCGCTGCTCGTCGGTGGAGACGACGCCGTCCCCGTTCGTGTCGACGATGGCGAGCACCCGAGGCAGCACCTTCACGCCGGGCGTGAGACGAAGCTCCACGCGCACGCGATCCCTCGCGACGGAGATCTTCGACGCCTGGACGTACTCGTCGAGCTGATGCGCGTCGGCGGGCGTCGCGAGCGCGAGCAGCAGCGCGACGGTCGCGGCGAGGTGTCTCTTCACTTCGACGTCAGCTTCCGGCCGTAGTCGTTGGTCGGATCGCGGTAGATGGTGTGAATGTGGTTCGTCGGATCGCCGCCGAGCGGCTGCGGCGCGTACTCGATGACGAGGCTCGGTCCCTGGATGCGGTAGTACGCGGTGCCGCTGTGCCCCTCGGCGTGCGTCGTCGAGCCACTCCAGGCGAACCAGGTGTCGTCGAGACCAGTCTTGATCTCCGCCATGCGTGCCGCGGCGGCGCTCTCGTGTACGATCCCCGACCACTCGGAGATCAGGTCGAGCAGCATCGCGCGTTGCTTCGCGTTCAGCGCGGTCGCCTTCAGTCCTTCGGGCTGGATCGTCTTCCCGTCCTGGCCCGGTCCGAGCACGAGATCTGCCACGCGATAGTTCAGGATGGCCTTCGCGCGCTGCGCGGAGTCGAGCGAATTCAGAAGCGCGAACGCCTTGTCGCTCTCGGCGCCGAGCGGTCGCACCGTCTTCCCGTTCTCGGTATAGAGCGCAGGCTGTGCGGCGGTGAGGCTCGGGGTGAGCACGCCCTGCGCTCCGACGATCGTGATGTTGAGCGCGAGGTGATGTCCGCCGAACTGCAGCATCCACGGCGCCGTCTCGGAGGGTGTGCCGAGGATGGAGACGTAGAAGAGATCCTTGCCGAACATCGGGTTGTTCCCCTCGTTCCGCTTGAGGACCTCGTCGCCCTCGACGATCTGCTGCACCTTCTCGAAGCCGCGCTGGCTGAGGGCGGAGGACAGCATCGTCATGGCAGCGGTGCGCTGCGCGGCGTTGAGCTCGCCCATGGCGAGTCCGGCGCGCTGGACGAAGCGTGTCGGAAGGTTGGACCAGCGCGCGCGCTGCTTCTCGTCGTCATAGGCGAAGAGCACGCGCTGCTTCTGGGCCGGATCGAGCGTGGTGAGGAAAGCGTTCGCGGCGCGGACGATCCTGGCGGTAGGGGACTGTGCGTGCGCGGCGATCATCGGCATGCACAGCAGGGCGAGCGCGCCGTGGCGGAGCGTCCTGATCGATACTGTCATCTGCTTCGTCCTTGGTCGGTGGGTCTTCGTGGAGATAGTGGGCGTTCGCCGATCCTGTTGGGTGGAGGATCGTCGTGGATGCTGGCGAAAGGAATGTTGCCCATCCAGACTTGGCGTCGATCACACGACTTCGGCTTCATCATTGGGAGGATTCTTCATGCGTCGCACTCTGAGGTCGCTCGTGCACCCTGGAAGCTGGGTGTCGAGCGTCGCGCTATTCGCCGTCGCTGCGTCGGTGTCGGCACAAGGCGCGCCGACCAAGCCGCCACCGGTGATCGACATCCACGTGCACACCTTCGGCGGTGGACCCGGCCTCCCGCCGATGTGTCCGTTCCCGCCGCAGTTCCTCGCGTCGGATCCGAAGTCGAAGGAGGGCACGATCGGCTGGTCGGATCAGAACTGCGTCCTGCCGCTGCAGGGCGCGGCGACCCCGGACGACTACATGAAGCAGGTGCTGGCCGACTACGAGCGGCTCAACGTCACCGCGGTCGTGATGGGCGACGAGGCGTCGGTGAAGAAGTGGAAGGCCGCCGCGCCGGGTCGGGTGATCATGGGCACGGGCTTCGCCAACTCGCCAGGTGGCGGGAGCTACGAGTCGCTCGACAAGCTGCGCGCCGCGTACACGACGGGCGGCTTCAAGGTCATGGGGGAGATCGGCCTTCAATACGAGGGCAAATCGCCGAGCGATACGTCGGTGGACAGATACTTCGCGCTCGCCGAAGAGCTCGACATCCCCGTCGGCATCCACATGGGGACGGGCGGCTCTGGGCGCGCCAACATCGGATCGCCGAAATTCCGCGGCTCGATGGGCAACCCGCTCCTGCTCGAGGAGTTGCTCGCCCGGCATCCCAAGCTGCGGCTGTGGGTCATGCACGCCGGCTACCCGATGATCGACAACATGTTGACGCTCCTCCAGGCGAACTCGCACGTCTACGTCGACGTCGCGGGGCTCATCTGGAGCTATCCGCGCAAGGAAGTGGACACGTACATCCAGCGGCTCGTCGAGGCGGGATTCGAGGACCGCGTGATGTTCGGCACGGATCAGCTGGTGTGGCCCAAGCTGATGGAGCTGTCGATCGAGGTGATCGACCGCGCGAGCTACCTCACGCCGCAGCAGAAGCGCGACATCCTGTACAACAACGCGGCGCGCTTCCTGAGGCTCGACAAGTCGAGCACGACGTCGTCCACCGGCCAGTAGAAGTTGGGGTCAGAGTCCTTTTTTTGAGGGGTCCTGCACAGTTTCGATTGCAAAAGGACTCTGACCCCGAGTCAAAAGGACTCTGACCCCAATTCGAAAGGACTCTGACCCCGAATGGGTTTGATGGGGGTTCGTACCGTTTTTCAAGGAGTCTGACCCGCTTGATCCGCTTGATCAGGCGGGCGTCGGGGAGGGCACGACGCGCTCGGCGGGACGCACCATCGTCGCGTACACGATCGCCGATACCGATGCCGTGATCGCCATCATCGCCGTCACGGCGAACGCCGAGCGTCCGTCGAACCACTCGGCGACGATGGCGCTGGAGAGCGCACCGACGAGCATCTGCAGCGCGCTCAGCACCGCGCTCGCCACGCCGGCGATCTCGGGCAACGGCTCCAGCGCCCCCTGCACCGCGTTCGGCCGCACGATCCCGTGGCCGATGAAGCCGACCACGGCGAGCGGCACGAGCAACCACACCGTCACCGCACCGGCAAAGGTCAGCGCGAGCAGGAGCAGCGCGGTGCCGACGATCAGCGAGAGACCGGCCGCGATGAGCCGCGCGGGGCCGATACCGGCTCGGCTGAGCCGCGCGTGATCGTGAACACAGTTCAAGTCAGCGCTCTCATCTGCCGATATACTTGTTTGCTGCAAGCATGCGTGAACGAGCCTCCGATATCGAACCTCTCGTCCGGGCCGTCTACGGGCTGACCGCGTTGCAGCGGCGTCTCAACAACGCCCGGTGCGACCGCATTGAATCGGATTCCATCGCCCGCGTATTCCATCGCTAACTGCAGCGTCA
>JBJMNM010000278.1:0-3500 GCA_045804305.1 Gemmatimonadaceae bacterium
ACTCTTCGCCAGCCTCACCCCGGTGCCGGAGCCAGGTACGCTCGGGCTGTTTGCCATCGGACTGGTCGCGCTGCTGGCGGGAGGCATCCGCCGGAGACGCACGCTCCGGTGAGGGCACGACCTTCTCATCGCGCCACATGAAGAAAATCGCCGCGACAAGAGTCGCGGCGATTTTTCATCGAGCTGATCAGAGACGAGGAGCACCGCAGGATCGTCCAACCAGAGACCCACGCGGTCCCCGGTTCGGCCCTCCTCCCTCGAATACATGCGATCCCCTCGCAAGCTCGCGATCGCGCTCGCCGCGCTCGGCTCGTCGCTCCTCGTCGCCCTCCTCGTCGTTCCGTTCGTCTTCCGCGACCGCATTGCGACGCGACTGAAGACGGAGATCGGCGCCTCCGTCAACGCCCGGGTGGCCTGGGACGGCGTCGGCCTGAGCCTCCTTCGCGACTTTCCGAACGCCACCCTCAGCCTGGACCAGCTCTCGGTGGTCGGCGTGAAGCCGTTCGAGCGGGACACGCTCGTGTCCATGCGCGAAGCGCGGCTGGCGCTCGACGTCGGCAGCGTGCTCGGGTATCTCGCGCGCGGCGATCGGATCGTGGTTCGCGAGGTCGCCTTCCGCCAGCCATCACTCAATCTTCGCGTGCTCGCGGACGGGACGGCGAACTGGGACATCGCTCGCACCGGGCCGGGTGCCTCGACCGATGCCTCACGCGCCGTTGGCGTCACACTGCGCGATCTCCGGGTCACCGATGGCCGCGTCACGCTCGACGACCAGCAGTCGCATCTCTCCGCCTCGATCGCCGGACTTCAGGAATCGTTGCATGGCGATTTCGCGCGCGACAGATTCGTGCTGGGCACACGAACCAGAGCGGATAGCGTCTCGTTCCGATTTGCCGGCATCCCGTATCTGACCCGCGTGGGCCTCGAGCTGAACGCCGACGTCGACGCCGACCTTCGCGCGCGCCGGTTCACCTTCGCCAACGATTCGCTCCGCCTCAACAAGCTCGTGCTCGCCTTCGCGGGCTCGGTCACGCTCGGCAAGCCCGATATTGGCGTAGACCTCACCTTCTCCGCACCCAGCACGGCGTTCGGCGACATCCTGTCGCTCGTGCCGGCGATCTACGCCCGGGATTTCGCACACCTCCAGACGGCCGGCACCATGTCGACGTCCGGACGCGTGCGCGGCCTCTACGGCCCGCGCGCCTTTCCGGCGCTCGCGCTGCGCGCCCGCGTGGAGAACGGCGCCTTCAAGTATCCGTCGCTGCCGCTGCCGGCGCGCGAGATCTTCATGGATCTCGCGATCGACAACCCGGGTGGCCACGTGGACAGCACCGTCGTGAACCTGAAGCGTGTGCACGCGCTGATCGGTGGGCGCCCGCTCGACGCGCGGTTGGTGATGCGCACGCCGGTGAGCGATCCGGACGTGGATCTGCGCCTCGTCGGCGCGCTGAACCTCGCGGACGTGGGACGGACCGTGAAGCTCGAGGGCGTGAGCGAGCTCGCAGGCTTGGTCGCCGCCGACGTCGCAATGCATGCGCGCATGTCGGACCTCGACGCGGGCCGCTATGATCGCGTCGCCGCCAGTGGAACGGCGAGCGCCGCACGCATTGCCCTCCGCAGCGCGGCGGTGCCGTATCCGATCGCGGTCGATACCGCCGCGCTCCGCTTCACGCCGCGGACCGCCGAGCTGACGTCGCTCGCCGCGCGGATCGGGAACAGCGATGTGCGAGCGGCAGGGTCACTCGAGAACGTGCTCGGCTTCGCGTTGCGCGGTGACGATCTGCGCGGCACCGCGACCGTGAACAGCAGCCGGTTCGACCTGAACCAGTGGCGCTCCAAGGACAAGGCCACCGACGTGATCCCGGTGCCGCCGCACGTCGATTTCGCTCTCAAGGCCTCGGCGGCACAGGTTGCGTACGGCGCGCTCACGCTCGCGAACGTGCGCGGCGACCTGCACGTGAAGAACCAGCGCGTGACGCTCAACGAGCTTCGCATGGAGACGCTCCGCGGAACCGTCGTGGCCAATGGATTCTATGAGACCACGGTCCCCGGCCGGCCGACCTTCGACGTCGATCTCAAGCTCGCGTCGGTGGACATCCCCGCCGCGTTCGCCGCGCTCACCACGGTGCAGAAGCTCGCGCCCGTCGCGCGCTGGGCACAGGGTGGCGTGTCCGGCACCGTGGGGCTCAGGGGACCATTGGGACGTGACATGGTCCCGATCTTCACCGCGCTCACCGGCAAGGGCGCGATCGAGACCGAGCGTCTGATCGTCCAGGGCGCACCGGTGCTCGAGAAGCTCTCGGACGCGCTCAAGCTCGAGCAGCTCCGCAAGCCATCCCTCGGCGCCGTGAAAGCAGCGTATGACGTCGCCGATGGGCGCCTCCACGTTCAGCCGTTCGTCGTGAAGATCAACGGGATCGACATGACGATCTCCGGCTCCAATGGGATCGACCAGTCGCTGAAGTACGACGTGTCGCTGGCGGTGCCACGCACGTTGCTCGGAGGCGCCGCGGGAAGTGTCGTGGCAAGCCTCGCCTCACAGGTGGGGAGAACCGGTGTCGACCTCACCGCCGGCGAGACCGTGCAGCTCGGCGCGCAGGTGACGGGCACGGTGACGAATCCCGCGGTGAAGCCGAGCTTCGCCGGCATGGCCGGATCGGCGCGGGACGCAGCGACGAGCGCCGCCGGACAGCAGCTCGTGACCCAGGCGGGCGCCGTGAAGCAGAAGGCGGATTCCGCGGCTGTCGAAGCGCGTCGACGAGGGCGCGCGGAGGCAGAACGGATCGTCCGAGAGGCCGAGCGCCAGGCCGACACGCTTCGCGCGAAGGCGCGTACACTCGCGGAAGCGACGCGGCGCGAGGGGAACACGCGCGCGGACTCGCTTCAGGCGCGTGCGACGAATCCGATGGCCCGGATTGCGGCGCAGGCGGCGGCGGACAGGATCAAACGGGAGGCCGATCAGCAGGCCGATCGGATCGTCCGCGAGGCGGATGCGCGGGCCGATGGAATCGTCGCGCAGGCGAAGCGGCACGTGGGTGGCTAGTGTCCAACTCCGCACATCTCGTCTGTCCGGAAAAACGGACGATACGGCATGAACCAGGTGTGCCAATAAATCCGTAACCTGTTGTCTGGTAAGCCGTTGAGGCGATGAACATCTGTGGCGCCAAAGCTGCCTTGCGACGGGTATGATTCCGCGCTTCCCCTGCGTTCCCCGCCCCGCGCTCGCGTCGTCCATCCTTCTCCTCTGCGGCTGCGCGCAGGGAATGATTTCGATCTCGCCCTCCACCGTGCTGTCTACCGCGGTGCTCATCGGCGAGGCGGTCGACGCGAACGCCAGGTCGCCGCGCTCGGGCCGTTCGGGCGGCTCAGGCTCCTCGGACGTGCGGATTCCCCGGTCGCCAGCGCCCACCGCGGCCGCGGCACGCGTGCTCGAGACGGCGGACAGGTACATCGGCACACCGTACACCTGGGGCGGAAACACGCCCGAGAGCGGGTTCGAT
>JBJMNM010000279.1:0-2060 GCA_045804305.1 Gemmatimonadaceae bacterium
ACCGACCTGGAGATCGCTCGCGCGTACGTGCGCCAGCTCGGCGGCGATCTGGCGCTGCTCGGGCTCCTCGAGGACGAGTTCGCGCGCACGGTGGACGCGCTGCTGCGCATCCGGGAGAGCGAGCACCTGTTGCGCGACAATCCGGTGCTCCAGTCGGCGATCGGGCTCCGCAATCCATACGTCGATCCGCTCTCGCTGCTCCAGATCGCCCTGATGCAACGCAAGCGGGCGCTCCCACGCGGCGACGAAGCGGCACGCGAGCAGATCGACGCCGTGCTGGCCACCACGCTGAGCGGCATCGCGCAGGGACTGCGTAACACCGGATGACGACATGACCGCCGCCGCATCTTCTCGACCGCTCGAGGTAGGCCTCATCGGCTTCGGCCTCGGCGGCGGAAGCTTTCACGCGCCGCTCATCGCGGCCACGCCCGGTCTCCGGCTCGCCGCCGTCGTGACTCGAAACGCCGAGCGCCGCCACGAGGTGGGGCGATTGTACCCGGAGGCGCGCGTGCTCTCGAGCGCGGTGGAGCTCTGGGCGATGAAGCCCCGACTCGACGTCGTCGTCGTGAGCACGCCGAACGCCACGCACGTGCCGCTTGCGCGCGCCGCGCTGGAGTCCGGCGCGCACGTTGTGGTGGACAAACCATTCGCCCCCACCGCCGACGAGGCGCGTGAGATCGGCGCGCTCGCCGAGCGCGCGTCGCGGCTCGCCATTCCCTATCAGAACCGGCGGTGGGACGGCGACTTCCTGACAGTGCAGCGATTGCTCCGGGAGAACAGGCTCGGCGACGTGATGCGATTCGAGTCACGCTTCGAGCGGTGGCGCGCCGCGCCGAAGCCGGGCTGGATCACGCCCGACGCCGACGCTCGGGCAGAGGGCGTCGTATATGACCTCGGCACCCACTTGATCGATCAGGCGCTCGTGCTCTGGGGACCAGTGGCGACCGTGTACGCCGAGCTGGAGAAGCGCCATCCGGAGGTTCACGTGGCGGACGAGGCGTTCATCTCGCTCCTGCACGCCGGCGGCGTACGCAGCCATCTCTACATGAGCACGGCCGCGGCGCAGTCGGGGGCGCGCATGAGCGTGTGGGGCAACCGCGGCGGGTACGTGAAGCACGGGCTCGACATCCAGGAGGCCGCCTTGCGCGCCGGCGCTCGACCCGGCGGGCCGTCATGGGGCGTGGAGGAGCGGGAGAAGTGGGGTTGGTTCGGCATGGGCGACGAGCGCCGGCACGAGCCCACCGAGCCCGGCGCGTATCCCGCCTTCTACGCCGGCGTGGAGCGCGCCATCCGCAGCGGGGCACCGGCGCCGGTGCGCGTGGCCGAGGCGGTGGCGAGCCTCACCGTGGTGGAGGCCGCGCTGCGCTCCGGGCGCGAGCGGCAGCCGGTGCGTCTGTAGAGCTCACAGCGTCAGCTCCCACGTCTGCCCGACGAGCCCGTTGCCGAACATTGCGTGCGGCGATTCGTCCACCAGACGATACCCTACCGCTTCATAGATGCGGCGCGCCGATACGAGCACGCTGTTCGTCCATAGGGTGATGGTGTCGTACCCTGCCTCGCGCGCGAAGTCGGTGCAGGTGTCTACGAGGAGTCGCCCCACACCGAGTCCACGGGCCGATGGCTCCACGAACAGCAGTCGTAGCCTGGCGACCTTTTCGCGCTCGGGGTGCGCCATGAGACACACGGACCCCAGCCGCTCGCCATCACGCTCGGCGATCCAGCAGTGCTCTCTCGTGCGATCGTGCGAGGCGGCGAAGTCGGCCACGATGCGTGCGACCATGATCTCGAAACGGTGATCCCACCCGTACTCCTGCTCGTACAGCTCACCGTGGCGCATGATGATCCAGCCGTAGTCGCCAGGGCGGGGGTCGCGCAACACGACAGCGGATGATCGGCGCGTCTCCTCCAGCACGAATCACCTCTTGATTGAACCGCAAGAGCAGCTGAAGTGGGGAAACTACGGAAACAACGGAAACTACGGAACGGGCGGGTACTACCCGGAGCAGCTGCAGGTGTGTATTCACCGTCCCGTTGGTGCCGCAGGTTCCGGGCATTCTTAT
>JBJMNM010000280.1:0-3437 GCA_045804305.1 Gemmatimonadaceae bacterium
ACCGATCCCGCGCTCCGCTACGACGACGACGGCGCCATCGCTGCGCGCGGCACCGTCGCGCAGGGTGTCGTCGACGCGCTGCTGGCCGAGCCCTACTTCGCCGCCGAGCCACCCAAGAGCACCGGGCGCGAGCTGTTCGACGCGGCCTACGTGCAGCGCCTGATCGCGATGTGTCGTGCGGAACTCTCCAATGCGAACGGCGACGACTTCATCGCCACCGCGACCGCGCTCACCGCGCAGAGCATCGCCGACGCCTATCGCCGCTTCATCCCGGAGCCGATCACTGAGACCCTCCTCTCCGGCGGCGGCGCGAAGAACGGCACCCTGCGCACCCGGATCTCGGCCGCACTCGGCGACCTGCGCGTGCGCACCTTCGACGAGCTGTACTTCGACGGCGAGGCGAAGGAAGCGGTGGCGTTCGCGCTGATGGCCCACCTGCATCTGGAAGGGATTCCCGGCAACGTGCCAACCGCCACCGGCGCACGAGGGCCGCGCATCCTTGGCAGTCTGACCCCCGGACGGTAAGCGGTCGTTGTCATCCCGCACGAGCAAAGCGAGTGTCGGGACCTACTTTGCCTGGCGGGCCACTCGACCGGGTGAGTAGATCCCGACAGTCGCTCGCTGCGCTCGCTCCAGCGGGATGACATTGCTCCACCGCTCGCTCCCGCGGGCTGACCTTTCGTCATCGTCGTTGCACCTAGTTGCTCCTGCCGCTGAAGGGCGACGATGATCCACGCGTGGCAATGACGCGGCATGGTGGGTATGACCACCTACAATGCCTTCGTGCGCAGCTTCTACGTCTACATCATGTCCAGTCTTTCCCGATGCATCTACATCGGCGTGACGAACGACCTGTCACGGCGCGTGGTCGAGCACAAGCAAGGTAGAATTCCCGGCTTTACACGAAAGTACCGCGTCGACAGATTCGTGTACTTCGAGCAGACGGCAGACGTGCGTGCCGCCATCACCCGCGAGAAGCAGCTCAAGCGCTGGCCTCGGTTGCGTAAGGATCGACTCATCGAGAAGCACAACGCGGCATGGGAAGATCTAAGCGCACAATGGTGAGTCCCGTCATCCCGCGGGAGCGAGGAAGCAGGTGGCGGAGGAACGTCATCCCGCAGGAGCGAGCGCAGCGAGCGACTGTCGGGATCTACTGTCCCTGACCGGCCATTCGACGGGGTGAGTAGGTCCCGACACTCGCTGCGCTCGTGCGGGATGACAGGCTCTCGCGCGCTCGTGCGCAATGACAGGCTGTCGCCCGCTCGTGCGGGATGACTGATCATCGGACTACCGACGCCCCATCCGACCCCAGGAATGCCACGAGCCGCCGCGCCGGAACGGCATACACGATCCGCCCCCCACTCTCCGGCGCTCCGCCGTACACCACGCCGACCACCAACCCACGACTGTCAAACACGGGCGACCCGCTCGAGCCTTTCCCCGCGTACGCATCGATCTGCATCACGTCGTCGAGCTGCTTGCTGACCGTGCCGGTCGCCGTGCTCGTCCGAGCGGTGACGTGCAGTCCCCGACCTTCCATCGGCGTATCCACGGCGTGCGGGAACCCGATCGACACGATCGGCGTGCCCACGCGTATGATCGCCCCGTCGCGGCTCACCCCTGACACGACCGGGTGGGTGCTCGCCGAGTCGAGCTGGATCAGCGCGAGATCGTCGGCGTCGCTGGTGCGCACGACATGCGCCGCCAGCCAGTCGTTCGTGTTCGCGTAGAGCACGCGGAGCCGCCGCGGCGGTGCCCCAGACTGCGTCTGCACCACGTGCCGGTTCGTGACGAGCAGCCCACTTGGCGCGACCCCGAACGCCGTGCCGGCCATGAACGTGCCGTCCAGATCGCTCGCGATCAGCGCGACGGCTCCGTCGTTCTTCTCGCGGATGGCCGCAATGTCCATGGCCGCAACGGCGGCGGTCGGAGTCGAGGACGCCGGCGGCGTCTGGCTCCGCGCGATCGTCGCGAGCAGCGCGCGCTCGTGCGCGGCCGACTGGCGCTGCCACCAGGTGAAGCCGGCGACGCCCGCGACGACCAGCACTCCCACCGTGACGAAGAACCCTCGCCGCAGCGACGCCGTCTCCGCGTGGACCGCCTGCGCGATCCGCGCCGTCGTGCGCTGCACGGGATGCAGCTCCACACGCGGCCCGTGAAAGCCGAGCGAGATCGCGTCGCCCGCGATCACTCGGCGCGGCTCGCGGATCCGCTCGCCGTTCACGAACGTCCCGTTCGTGCTGTCCTGGTCGTGAATCGTCCACTCCCCATCCACGGCGCGGAGCTCGGCGTGCCGGGTGGAGACGAGATCTTCCTGTGGCTCGAATCGCAGGTCGCTCAGCGGATGGCGACCGAGCGTGATGACCGACTTGTCGAACCGCTCGCGCGTGCCGGCCCGCGCGCCGGTCACGACGCGCAGCTCGAGCATCACGGGCGCGTGTCGGTCGGTGTCGGCGTTCCTCCGTGCCGCGGCGCCACCACCTGCTGCCCGACGCGGTACACGTACCACAGCGCGCCGGCGAAGAAGACGACGAGGAGCGCCAGCGCGATCAGCGAGCCCCGCATCCGCCGCTTGGCGGCCGAGTCGTCAGCCGGCGGAGGGATGAGGAACGCGTCCACGGGCAGCTCGAGCGTCGGCCGCCGCACCGCGATCTCCTCGGTCGTCTGCCCGCTCGGCTCCCGCGGCACGGCGTCGACCTGCCCCGAGTCGGTGGCCAGGGGATAGATGCGGTGGCCCACGTCGTCCGCCGCGTCGGGGTCGGCGAGACCCGCGCCGTCGAACCGCGCGACGATGACCGTGATGTTGTCCGGGCCGCCGTTCTCGTTGGCGCGGTCGATCATGCGCTTGCACGCCGCCACGAGATCCTTCTCCTCCGACACGATGCGCGCGATCTCGTCGCCGCGCACCTGGCCGCTCAACCCATCGCTGCAGAGCACGAGCACGTCGCCGCGCCGCACCCGCTGATGGGTGAGATCCACCTTGATCGTCGCTTCCGGACCGAGTGCCTGGAGGATGATGTTGCGCCGCTCGCTCTGCTCGGCTTCCTCCTCGGTCAGCTCGCCGGCCTCGATCAGCTTCTGCATCAGCGACTGGTCCTTCGTGATCTGCTGCCCCACGCCGTTGCGGATCAGATATGCCCGGCTGTCGCCGACCTGCGCGAGATAGAGCGTGTCGCCCAGCACGCCCGCCACCGTCGCGGTCGTCCCCATGCCGCGGTACTCGGGATGCTCCAGCGCGAAGCTGTGGATGTGCGAGTTGGCGGCCGCCGTGGCCCGCTTGATCGCCGTCGCGAAGATCTCCTCCGACGGCTCGGCGGCGCGGGAGACCGCGTCGGTCACCTCGCGGAGGATGACCTCGATCGCCATCGCGCTCGCGATCTCTCCCGCGGCCGCGCCGCCCATCCCGTCCGCCACCATGAACAGCGAGCCGCGCTCGC
>JBJMNM010000281.1:0-3060 GCA_045804305.1 Gemmatimonadaceae bacterium
CGAATCCCGAAGGCCATGGACGGACGCGCTCCAGGCGCTGAACGGCCTGGCCGGCTCGGCATGCTTCACCATCCCGAGGGAGCGCTGCGCCTCGATGAAGCTGGCGACCGTTGTCGGCAGTGGCCCGGCTACGAGCCTCGGCTGTTCTCCACGCGGCACGGTGTCGCCGGCCTGGACCACGCCTTGAGCCGTGACCGGTATGGCACAGAAGACGAGCATCGCGCAGGAAGCGATGGCGCGCCATACGGGACGGCGGACTGGAGTCGTCGAGATGAGTGCCATGACGTGAGCGTTCGATTGGTCGCGGTCGTGAAAGGCGCCGGTCGAGCCGGCATCTGTTGGACGCGCGAGGTATGAGGAGCGTATCAGGCCCGGTCGAGACCGTCAACCGTATTGCATGTTCCGAGCTCGTCTGTAGGTGCTCGCACGGCTCGCCTCAACCTCATGCAGCGCAATGATTTGAGGTGCTTTCAGCGGATGCGAAGCAGCTTGTGCGTCTGGAGGCTCAAGCGCCACTGCGGGTGGGCGAGGCAATACGCCAGCGCCGCCTCGGTGTTGGCGCGAGTGGCCGGCTCCTCGCCCGTGTCCATGGGCTGAAGGAAGAAGGCGTCGAAGTCCAGGCTCGCAAAACGCTCCGGTTGCGCATCCGGCTCCCGCTGTGGGTATACGAGCTTGAGCTCGTGGCCGCGCGTAAGCACCAGTGGCGCAGCCGCCTTGGGGCTGACGCAGATGTGGTCGAGGCCGGCCGGCGCCTGCTGCGTCCCGTTCGTTTCGACCGCCACCGCGAACCCCCGACGGTGCAGCGCGTCGATCGCCGCCGCATCGAGCTGGAGGAGGGGCTCCCCTCCGGTGCAGACGACGAGCGGCCGGCCGCCGGCCGCTCTCCCTCCCGTGATGGTGGGCCAGCGCGACAATACCGCCTCGGCGAGGAGCTCGGCATCGGCGAACTTGCCGCCGTCGGGTCCGACACCGACGAAATCGGTGTCGCAGAATTGGCAGACCGCCTTATGGCGGTCTGCCTCTCGCCCCGTCCACAGGTTGCACCCGCTGAAGCGGCAGAACACGGCGGGCCGCCCCGCGTTCTGTCCCTCGCCCTGCAAGGTGTAGAAGATCTCCTTCACCACGTACGTCATCCCAGCCGAGCCTCGGAGTACGCCGCCGGGTCGGTGAGCCCGGCCTCGGCAAAGCCCTTCAAGCGCAGCCTGCACGCGTCGCAGTGCCCGCAGGCCTCGCCGGAGGGGCTGGGGTCGTAGCAGCTCAGCGTGATGGAATAGTCGACGCCCAGCGAGCGGCCGAGCTCCACGATCTCGCGCTTGGTGAGGTCGAGCAGCGGCGTCTGGATGCGAAGCGGAGTAGAGCCCTCCACGCCGCCGCGCGTCGCGAGATTCGCCATGCGCTCGTAGGCCGCGATGTACTCGGGCCGGCAATCCGGATATCCCGAGTAGTCGAGCGCGTTCACTCCGATGAAGATATCCGTGGCGCCGAGCACCTCGGCCCACGCAAGGCAGAACGACAGGAAGATCGTGTTGCGCGCCGGGACGTAGGTGATGGGGATCCCGCTCGCCATCGCGTCGATGGAGCGGTCCTTCGGCACGTCGATGTCGGCCGTGAGCGCGGACCCCCCGAAGGTGCGAAGATCGATGTCCACCACGACATGATCGCTCACGCCGTAGTGCCGCGCGACTCGTCGGGCGGCGTCGATCTCCGAGGAGTGGCGCTGCCCATAACGGAACGTCATGGCGTGCACGTCGTAGCCGTGCTGAACGGCGTACGCGAGCATCGTCGTGGAGTCCAGGCCGCCGCTGAGGAGCAGGACGGCCGGCGGCTTGGCGGGCATGACGGAAACTAATCGGGGCGGGCCGGCCGCCGCGCGGCGCCGGTCAGCCCAGCGCCTGCTCCAGATCCTCGATCAGATCATCCGGATGCTCAAGCCCGACCGACACCCGCAGCAGATTCTCCGGCGCCTTAGTTGCCAGGCCTTCCACCGACGCGCGATGCTCGATGAGCGACTCGGTGCCGCCGAGGCTCGTGGCGCGCGTGAAGAGCTGGAGACGGTTGGTAAGCCCCATGGCGGCATCACGTCCGCCGCGAATCTGCACGCTCAGCATCCCACCAAAGTCGTCCATCTGAGCCTTCGCGATCTCGTGTCCCGGGTGCGAGCGGAGTCCGGGGTAGTGCACCGCCTCCACTTTGGGATGCGCCTCGAGAAACGCGGCCACCAAGCCCGCGTTGTCACAGTGGGCGCGCATGCGCCAGGGAAGGGTGCGGATGCCGCGGAGGAGCAGCCAGCAGTCGAAGGGCGAGGGGACGGCGCCGCCGACGCGCTGAAGCAGCCGGAGCCGCGCGACGAACTCGTCGTCTACGCGCGCGACGAGCGCACCACCGAGGAGGTCGCTATGGCCACCGAGGAACTTCGTGGTGGAATGCATCACGAGGTCCGCGCCGAGGTGAAGCGGAAGCTGCAGCACTGGCGTGGCCCAGGTGTTGTCCACCACGCAGCGCGCGCCCGCACCATGCGCGAGCTCGGCGAGCTTGCGGATGTCCACCACGCGAACCATCGGATTGGACGGCGTCTCCACACACACGATACGCGTCGTGGGCCGCAGCGCGCGCTGCACCGCGTCCAGATCCGTCATGTCTACCGTGTCGGCCTCGAGGCCCCACGCGGCGAAGATCTCGCGGAGCTGGCGCAGGGTGCCGTAGTAGGCATCGTCGGGCGCCAGCACGTGGTCGCCTGGCGCGAGCGCCTGGAACACGGACATCGTGGCCGCCGAGCCGGACGCGTAGGCAATGGCGGCCGCCGCACCCTCCAGCTGCGCCAGCGACTGCTCCACCGCGTCGCGGTTGGGGTTCGACGTACGCGTGTAGACGTGGCCGCCGCGATATCCGCCGTCGAGGTCGCGCTCGAAGGTAGAGGAGAGGTGGATCGGGGTCGTGACGGCGCCCGTCGTGGGATCGACCGTGTGGCCCGCGTGCACGGCGAGCGTCTCGATGCGCATCGTGGAAGGGTGAGAGGAACCGGCGCCGCCGGCGTCGCGTGAAGATACCCGGGACGCCGGC
>JBJMNM010000282.1:0-4424 GCA_045804305.1 Gemmatimonadaceae bacterium
CATCGCCGCGAAGAAGAGGATGAACGTCGCGCTGCTGCCGGTCAGAGGCGCGACCGCCATGCGGAGCACGGACGCCGCCGCGACGACCGCAACGGCGAATGCATATCGCGTCACGGCCTTCTCGAGGCGTCGGTCGCCGCTCGCACCACCTGCAATTCGCATTCGTCATCGACTCGGCTGCGTAGTGCACGTTCGCCTTTCCGTCTCCGCGACACGGGTGGTTCTTGGTCTCATTGCGCGGCCAGTTCGACACGCGCACGAAGGGCATCGCGCTCGGCGCCACGTATCGATCGCCGTGATACTCGGAAGAAACGAGCGTCAGACTCCGCGACGGTTGGCCGAGAACAGGATGCCGATGCCGGCGATCGCGAGGAGGGTGCCGAAGATCGCCCACCTGGTCTGGCCGGTCATGAAGCTGCCCGGGAGGATGTTGATCCCCTGCAGGATCCAGACGCATCCCACGAGGAGACACAAGACGCCTGCGACGTTCAGTGCGATGCGCATTGGTCGTTGGAAAAAGGGCTACCGGTTCCGTTTGCTCTTCTTCTGGCGCGCGACGGCGAGCGCCTTCTCCGCCCACGGACGAAGTGCCTCGAGATCCTCGAGGATGTCCTCCGGAAGCTGATAATACTGCATCGCTCCACCCTCGTCACCGAAGGGACGAAATGGCTCCATTCCCCGTGCCACGAAATCGGGCCGGCTCGACGCATCGACCTTGAAGTACACCGCGTCCTCGGCGATCAGCGCGAAGAAGAGGTCGCCCGAGTAGATCCCCACGCCGCCAAACATCGACCGCGCACGGACGCTCGGCAGGACGCTGCTCAACTGATCGACGACGAGAAGCTGGAAGCTGCGATTGACGGCCATGCTCTATCGTCAGCCGCCGCCCGGCACGGGCGGCTGGTGCGGCTGGAAGAGGTACGCGCGGTCGTCGAAGGCGATCCACCCCGTCGCATCCAGGAGACGCTGGACAAACGGCACACTGTCGATGCGTCCCGAACATCGCATGCTGACGATGAGGTTCGGCGCTTCGTGGAGCATCATGTAACGGCGCGCACCGCCTTCCCCGGCGCCACGCCCTCGACTGCCCGTCCGTTCCTCACCACCGGCACTCCGTTCACGATCACGTGCTGAATGCCGACAGGTGCGAGCGACGGCTCCCGGTACGTCGAGCGGTCCATCACACTCGCCGCGTCGAAGATGGTGATGTCCGCGTCGGCACCGACACGCAGCCGCCCCTTCTGCCGCATCGCCGGCACTCGCCGCTCGAGCCGCTGCGCCGGCATGAGCGTCATCTTGCGGATCGCGTCCATCAGTGAGAGCGCGTGCGTCTCGCGTACGTAGCGCCCAAGCACCCTCGAGAACGTTCCCGTGGTGCGCGGATGGCCCGTGCCGTTCTGCCAGTATGCGTCGCTCGCAACGATCGTCAGGGGACTGCGCACCGCCACGGCCACCATCTGCTCGGTGTTGGTGTGAATCACGAGCGGTCCGCCGACCCGCGTGTACCGCTCGAAGCTGGCACGATTCAACCGCTCCCCGGTCGGCGGCCATTCCAGCTCGGCGAACCGTTCATCGGGAGCGGATCGATACGCGTCCTGAATGGTCGCCGATTGGATCTCGGTCATTCCCGCGTCATACGGATACGCTTCCGTGGTCACGTCGCGTCCGCGAGCTCGCGCTCGAGTGATCATCTCGAGCATCGCGGGCGTTTCAGCCAGGCCCGCGCTGTTGATGTGCACCACGTGCAACGAAGCGTTGGTCTCTCGGGCGAGCGAGAGCGCTTCCGCAAGCCCGCCGACTCCAGGCCGAATGTGCACGTGCAGCGGAGTCTTCGTTCGCGCAGCCACGCGAAATACCGCCAGCAGCTCCTCACGCGTTGCCGCCGGCGTGTAGGGAAACCCTGCACCGATGCTCACCGCGCCCTGCCTGAGCCCAGCCTCGATGCGTCTCGCCATCTCGCCGATCTCCGCAGGCGACGCAGCCCGATAGGCGCCGTCGCCCACCGGCATCACGGTGCCGGGGTCGTGCATCACCGCCATCCTCACCTTGATGTGGCCGATGCTGACGCCATAGTTGATGCGCTCGCCGGCGCTCCGCTCCCGGTACCACGCCTCCACGTCCGGCGCTCCGAGCTCGAGCTCGAGCGACGTGGTCACGCCGTCCAGCGACTGGAACCGATATGTCTCGGGCGTCTGTCCGTGGGCGTGCAGATCGATGAAGCCCGGTGCGACGACGAGGCCGCGCGCGTCGATCGTGTCGCTGCCACGTATGGCGTCCGTCGTGATGACGGCGATTCGTCCGCCGACGAGCCCGATATTGCGCACCGCATCGATCCGGGAGGCCGGGTCCATCACGCGTCCGCCGAGAATAACGCGGTCGTAGACAGCAACGCGCTGCGCCGAGAGCGTGCCCACCTGCAAGGCGAACAGCAGTGCGAGCATTCCCGGCCGCACGAGACACAACGCGATGGCGGATGGCTTCATGCAGCGTCCCCGGGAGTGTCCTGCACGCGGTAATGCAGTTGAACCAGCCCATCCTCGAAGCGTTCGACGGACTGCAACTCCAACGGCACGTGGCGGTGACGACGCGCGATCAATGGGATGCCGTCCCCGATGAACACCGGGACGACACTGATGACGAACTCATCGATCGCCCGCTCGTCGAGAAAGGATGCGATGAGATCACCGCCGCCCATCAACCAGATGTCCTTCCCAGGCTGCTCGCGAAGACGGCTCACGAAGGGGCCGATCGCATCGTTCACGAACTCCACGCCGGGAGGTACATCGGTGGGTGGCGCCTGGCGCGAGAAGACGATGTTCCGACTCTTCGAATCGAACTTGCCGCCCAGACTCAGGCTGATCTCGTAGGTCTTTCGGCCGAGCAGCATGGTGTCGATCGTGCGCATGAAGGCGTTCATGCCGTAGAAGCCCTTGGGAGCCGGGCGGGACGTCAGCCATTCGAGATCACCGTCGGGCCGCGCGATGTAGCCGTCGGCACTGGTCGCGATGTGGACGATGACCTTTCGGCGCTTCGTCATGAATACGGCCCTCCCCTAGGCCGGCGGACGGCAATTCGTCCGCGGAGCGCGCCGCGTAACAGGCTGACGCCGCCCACGGCGGCCGTGCCGCAGACCAGAGCGACGGCGAGCGTCGGGAGGAGCGGAGAACCGAGGTACGCCGCACGGAGCTGCATGGTCCCGATGAGAGCTCCGGCACCGAGCGCCACCGTTCCGAGGAGGCCAAGGAGGAAACGCAGCCCGAGCCCCAGCATCCGCTCCGTCATCGGTCGCCACTCTGAACGTCGCTCATATATCTCTCTCGCACGACACCCGTCCGTCCGTCTCTACGCAGTTCGCTTGCGACACACCGAGATGATGCTCGGGCTGGTGGCGCTCAGCGGCTCCTCATTCCAATCGCCGTACTGTCGAGTGATCGCGAAGCCATTGTAGTGCAGCAGCGCTGCCAGCTCCTGCGGGAAGACGTAGCGCAATGCAGTCCGAGCCACCGTGACGTGGTCGCGCCTGCCGTCGTTCCAGCGTTTGTAGCTCGTCATATGCATGATCTGCGCGACGTGGTCATAGCGGCGCGTTCTCGACACGCGCACCTCATGTCCATCCGCATTGATGAATGAAGCTCCTGCCTCCTCCTGCGCGTGGCTCTCGAGCGTGACGAACAGGCCGACAGATGGCTCGCCGCCTGGCAACAGCGGATTGCGCGTCTCAAAGGCAAACACGCCCTCATCGTGCAGATGTGTCTGGACGCGCTGCAGCAGCGCCTCCTGATCCGCGTTGGTCACGAAGGCTTGAAACGCATTGCCGGTCAGGAAGATGAGGCGGAAGTGCTCGGCCAGGACACAGGTGCGTGCGTCGCCGACGAGCCAGCGTGCAGGCAGACCGACGGCCTTGCCGCGTGCCCGCTCGATCATTCCCGGAACGATGTCCAAGCCAGTGACTGGAATGCCGTCCCGCGCGATCGGGATAGCGACACGTCCGGTGCCACACGCGACCTCCAAGACCGGTCCACCAGTTTCGTGCGCCAACGACCGATAGAATGCCACACCCGTATTGCTGCGGTCTTCCAGATCGTAGTTGATGGGGTCGGCGAACTCTTCGAGATTGGCGTGGTCGAGCACACATCACCTCCACGACCTGGCGAAAGGTTACCGCGGCCTATCATAGCACGAAGCGACACGGGGAGGAACGTGGCCCCTGCGCGGCGTCCTCCCCGTGGCTATGCTTTCTGCCTTCCCTCAACCCGGAGCCCGTATGAAGCGCATTCGTCTTCTCGCCGTGGCCGCGCTGGCCCTCCCCGCCGCTCTCGCCGCCCAGCAGCCGGCGGCGGCGACTGCCAACCCCATCACCACCGCCTTCAAGACCTCCGGCGCTCGCTACGCCGGCTGGCTGACGTCCGCCTTCGATTCGTTCC
>JBJMNM010000283.1:0-17920 GCA_045804305.1 Gemmatimonadaceae bacterium
ACGGGCAAATCGCATTCCCGTCTCGACGGCAGCGCGCCGGCTCGACTCGCCTCCCTTGATCCTAGCACATTCCCTGCACTTGGCAGGACCATGAGCCGAGCGTGGCTCGGCAGGAGCATCGCATGCGCGAGATCAGGCCTGTGACTCCCGACAGATCCCCGACCTTCTCCTCTCCCCCATCTCCAGCCGACGCCGCGCGCCAGGCCGGCACGCCGGGCACCGGTGCCGAGCGCCCGAGCCGGCGGCTCGACTGCTCCGAGGCGCCGCCCGAGGCGCCGGCCACGCGTGAGCGTCCCATGACGGGTCGGTCGACGCGCCATTCCTCCCACCCGCCGCGCCGCAGCGCCTGAGCGGCGCTCGGACGGCGCGCGGTTTGCTTGTGCGGCCGGTACCCGCGCACCGCGCGACTCCTGACCCGCTGCCCTCTCCCGGTGTCCGAGCTTCGACTCAAGCTGTTCATCGCGGGCGACTCGCCCCGTACACGCGACGCGGCGGCGAATCTGACGCGCGCATGCACTGAGCTGCTCGCCGGCGAGGTGGACATAACGACGATCGATGTCCTGGAACATCCGGAGCTCGCGGACGAGTACCGTATCCTCACCACACCGACCGTCGTGCGCGAGGCGCCCGGCCCCCGCCGTCGCGTCACGGGCGACCTCCACGACATCCCACAGGTCCTCGCCGCACTGGCCATCTTTCCATCACCTTCCCCCACCACACCATCGTGAGCCGCGCCCACACGGTTCCCAAGCATCGAACCGGCATCCCCGGATTCGACAACATCTCCGAGGGTGGGTTGCCACGCGCCCGCGCCACGCTCATCGCGGGGACGGCCGGCAGCGCCAAAACGGTCTTCGCCACCCACTTCCTCGCCTCGGGAATCATCCACGAGGGCGAGGCTGGCGTGTTCGTCACCTTCGAGGACCGCGTGGAGGACATTCGCGCGAACATGCTCGGCTTCGGCTGGGACATCGCCAAGTGGGAGCAGGAGGGCAAGTGGATGTTCGTCGACGCGGCGCCCGACCCCGAGGAGCAGACGTCGATCGTCGGGAGCTTCGACCTCAGCGGACTCCTCTCGCGGATCGAGCGCGCCATCAGGAAGGTGGACGCCCGGCGCATCTCCCTCGATTCCCTGAATGCGCTCTTCGTCCAGTTCCCCGAGCATCCCATCCTCCGCGCGGAGCTGTTTCGCATCACCACCACGCTCAAGCGGCTTGGCGTGACCGTGGTGTTCACCGGCGAGCGCGTGGACGAATATGGCGAGGTCACCCGCCACGGCGTCGAGGAGTTCGTCGCCGACAACGTCATCATCCTGCGCAACCTGCTGGACACCGAGCGGCGGCGGCGCACGATCGAGATCCTCAAGCTGCGCGGCGCGCCGCACCAGCGCGGCGAGTTTCCGTTCACCATCACGTCGCGTGACGGGATCATCGTCATTCCCCTCTCGGGGATCGAGCTCACGCAGACGTCGTCCACGAAGCGCGTCACCTCGGGCGTCAAACGGCTCGACGAGATGTGCGGCGGCGGCTTCTTCCGCGATTCGATCGTGCTCGTCTCCGGCGCCACCGGGACGGGCAAGACGCTGCTCGTCACCCAGTTCATGGCCGGCGGCTTCGAGGCCGGAGAGCGGTGTCTCCTGTTCGCGTTCGAGGAGAGCAAGGACCAGCTCTTCCGCAACGCCGCCGCATGGGGATTCGACTTCGAGAAGATGGAGAAGAGTGGCCGGCTCAAGGTGGTGAACCGCTACCCCCACGCGATGGCCATGGAGGATCACCTCGTCGAGATGCAGCAGCAGATTCACGACTACAAGCCGACGCGCGTGGCCGTCGACAGCCTGTCCGCCCTCGAGCGCGTGTCGTCGCTGCGCAGCTTCCGCGAGTTCGTCATCAGCCTCACGTCGTTCCTGAAGAAGCAGGAGACGACTGGGCTCTTCACCTCCACCACGCCCTCCCTGCTCGGTGGCGGATCGGTGACGGAGAAGCACATCTCCACGCTCACGGACTCGATCATCCTGCTGCGGTACGTGGAGTCGTTCGGGGTCATGCTGCGCAGCCTCGTCCTGCTCAAGATGCGGGGCGCGCAGCACGACTCGGCCATCCGGCAGTACACCATCGACGGCACGGGCATGCACATCGGCGAGCCGTTCGAGCACGTGGTCGGCATTCTCTCGGGTAATCCCACCTGGCGGCTGGATGCGGAGGATGGAGAGGAGTAGCGACGCAGCGCGCGAGCTGGCGGCGGCCGAGGAGCGCCGTACCGGGGAGCGCCGCAATCAGCGGCGGTCGCAGCAGACGGTGCTGCGCCAGATCGTCGAGCGCCTCGCCGACGGCATCGTCGTCGTGAGCGCCGACGGGCGCATTCGCTTCGCCAATCCCGCCGCCGAGCGCTTGTTCGGTCGCTCGGCCAAGGAGCTCGTCGGACAGGAGTTCGGCTATCCGCTCTCCTCAACGGAAGCCACCGAGATCCAGATCGTGCGCCGCGGCGACCGCGTGATCGTGGCCGAGCTGCGCCTCGTCGACGCCGCATGGGAGGACGAGCCGGCGATGCTCGTCTCCCTGCGCGACGTGACCGATCGCAAACAGGCCGAGGAGCGCGAGCGTCAGCTCGAGCGCGAGCGGCGCGCGCGCGCCGAGGCGGAAGCCGCCAACCAGGCGAAGTCGGAGTTTCTCGCCGTGATGAGTCACGAGCTCCGCACGCCGCTCAACGCGGTGCTCGGCTACGCCGAGCTGCTCGATCTCGGCGTCGTCGGCTCGCTCACCCCCGAGCAGCGGCAGCAGGTCGGACGCATCACGGCCAGCGGCCGGCATCTGCTCGGACTCGTGAACGAGATCCTCGACCTCGCGAAGGTAGAGGCGGGGCGCCTGTCCGTCGCGCTCGCGCCCACGAATGTCGCGGAGGTGGTGGAGGCGGCGATCGTTCTCGCGCAGCCCCAGGCGGAATCGCGCGGGCTCACCCTGCACGCGCCGCCCGATGTCCCCCGCAATCTGCAGCTCCTCGGTGATCGGGATCGGGTGCTCCAGGTGCTCGCGAACCTGCTCTCGAATGCGGTCAAGTTCACCGAGCCCGGCGGTCACATTCGGGTGGAGGTCGCCGAGGTCGATCATCCTCGCGAGTCGCACCATCTGCACGGTGACGCGCCCTGGACGGTGATCCGCGTGCATGACACGGGCATCGGCATCGCTCCGGAACAGCTCGACGCGATCTTCTCACCGTTCGTGCAGGCGGAGGCGGGACACACCCGCCAGCGTGACGGCACGGGGCTGGGCCTCACGATCAGCCGCCGCCTCGCGCGCCTCATGCGCGGCGAAGTGACCGTGGACAGCCTGCCGGGCGCCGGCTCGGTATTCTCCCTCTGGCTTCACTCCGCCGCGCCGAACACGGCACCGGAAGCGCTCGATACCCAAGAGCCTCGTAGTCCTTCGCTCGCCGCTCCGCGGACGCGCGGGCTCGCTGAAGTCGGCGATACGCTGATCCGGGAGATGGAGTCCATGCTCGACGCCTTCGTGTCGCGATTGCGGCGCGAGCCGCTCATGCCCGCCGCGCCGACGCTGCGCTACTCACAGCTCGCGGATCACATGGCCTCCCTGCTTGCCGACATCGCCGCAGCGCTCGTCACGCTCGAGGACTCCGAAGGCGCGCCGTCCGCGCTGCTGCTCGACAGCTCCGATATCCAGCGGTTCATCGCCGACCGTCATGGCCTCCAGCGCGCGCGATTGGGCTGGACCGTGGAAGCGCTCGCGCGAGAGTTCGCGATTCTGTTCGACGAGGTCGAGCGGACGGTGCGTCGCTGCTTCAGCGACGCCAAGTACGCGGCTCAGCGTGACGAGGCACTTGGCGTGATCCGACGCTTTCTCGAGCAGGCGGCGGAATCGAGCCGCCGTGCCCTCGAGCGGGCCTCGAACCAGACCCGGCACGGCTGACGGCTTGGAAGCTCAGATCCCTCTCGCCCGCTTGCGCGCGCGCACGGCATTCACGAATCGCTGCGCGTCCTCCGGGCTGAACGACTCCATGATCGGCTTTCCGTTCACGCTCGTCTTCACGAAGGCGAGGGGCTTCTTCTTCCAGTCGAACACGATCGCGCCGCGCTCGTAGCGGACGTCGTTCAGCGCGGACAGTGGAATCGCCACGCGCGTGCCGAGCGCCGTCTGCACGCCGCTCTTCACCATTCGCTCGATCGACGCGCCGAGGCCGGTGCCCTGCACGGCATTGGCATCCGTCTCGTGACGTGCCTTCGCCAGCGTCTGCTCGGAGAGTCCCGAGGTGATGGTGTCGCCGACGAGCGCGAGGTCCACCTCGTTCCCGGTGGTCGTGATCCGCACGTCTCGCCCGTCATCCTGCATGACCGGCGTGGCATCGGCCGGGGAACTCGCGGCTCGCTCCTCATTCCTGTCGTGGCACGCGCCGGCGACGATGGCGAGAACAGCGACGGATAGCATCGCGAAGGTTCTCACGCTCGGAGGCTGACCGCCGGACCGCTTCACCGCTTCACTCCACCGTCACCGACTTCGCCAGGTTCCGCGGCTGGTCCACGTTCAGTCCGCGCTTGGCCGCGATGTAGTACGCCAGCAGCTGCAGCGGGATCGCCGCGAGGATCGGGTTCAGCATGTCGATCGTCTGCGGGATGCGGAACTCGTAGTCGATCTTCCCTTCCAGCGACGCCTCATCGCGGCTGGTGATCGCGATCACCCGCCCTCCACGGGCCTTCACCTCCTGCACGTTGGACACGACCTTGTCGAACACCGAGTCGTGCGGCGCGATGAACACCACCGGCATGTTCGCGTCGATCAGGGCGATCGGGCCGTGCTTCATCTCGGCCGCGGGATAGCCCTCGGCGTGGATGTAGCTGATCTCCTTGAGCTTGAGCGCTCCCTCGAGGGCGGCCGGGAAGTTGTAGCCGCGGCCGAGGTAGAGGAAGTTCGTCGCGTCGGTAAAGGCCTCGGCGATTTTCTCCACCTCCTTCGCCCGCTCGAGCATGCTCTCGATCTGCGCCGGCAGCGCCTCCATCGCCTGCGCGATCTCGCGCCCCTGCACCACCGACATCGTCCGGATACGCGCGAGCTTGAGCGTGAGCAGCGCGAGCGCGATCACCTGGCTCGTGAACGCCTTCGTGGACGCGACGCCGATCTCCGGACCGGCATGCAGATAGATGCCCCCGTCGTCCTCGCGGGCGATCGTCGAGCCCACCTGGTTCACGAGCCCGAGCGTCTTGGCCCCGCGACGCTTGGCCTCTCGCATGGCGGCGAGCGTGTCGGCCGTCTCACCCGACTGCGAGATCACGACGCACAGCGTCCGCTCGGTCACGATCGGGTTCCGATACCGGAATTCCGAGGCGTACTCCACCTCGCAGCGGATGCGCGCATGCTCCTCGATCATCAGCTTGCCGATCAGCGCGCTGTGCCAGCTCGTGCCGCAGGCTGTCAGGATGATGTGATCGAGATTCTGCAGGTCGTCCATCGTGAGGTTGAGACCGCCCAGCTTGGAGAAGCCCTCCTCGGTCACGAGACGGCCGCGCATCGTGTTCTCGATCGTCTGCGGCTGCTCCATGATCTCCTTCAGCATGAAGTGATCGAAGCCGCCCTTCTCGATCTGATCGAGGTCCCACTCGATCCGGTTGACGCGCTTCTTCACCGCCTGCTGGTCCAGGTCGCAGACCTGGTAGCCGTCGCGCGTCAGCACCGCCATCTCGCCGTCATCGAGGTAGACCACCTGGCGCGTGTGGGCGAGGATCGCCGCCACGTCGCTCGCCACGTAGTTCTCGCCCTCACCGATACCGATCAGCAGCGGGCTGCCCTTCCGCGCCGCCACGATCTTGTCGGGATCGTTCGACGAGATCACCGCGATGCCATAGGTGCCCTCCACGAGCGCGAGGGCGTCCACGACCGCGTCCTCGAGATTGCCGTCGAACGCCGCCTCGATCAGGTGCGCCAGCACCTCCGTATCGGTGTCCGACACGAACGTGTGCCCCGTCTTCTTGAGCATCGCGCGCAACGGACCGTAGTTCTCGATGATCCCGTTGTGCACCACCGATACCGTACCGGTGCAGTCGTGGTGCGGATGCGCGTTGCTCTCGTTCGGTGGGCCGTGCGTCGCCCAGCGGGTGTGCGCGATTCCCACGTTCCCGTGAATGGGCTTCCTGCCGATCGCGGCCTCGAGCATGGCGATCTTGCCCTTCGCCTTTCGCGTTTCCACGCCGGAGCCGTTCATCAACGACACCCCCGCGGAATCGTATCCGCGATACTCCAGGCGCTTCAGGCCGTCCACGAGCAGCGTCGCCGCCTGCTTCTCGCCGATGTAGCCGACAATTCCGCACATGATGCCTGTTCCTCTTGAGGGAGATCTTCTCTTCGATCCCGACGTCCGTGCTCCCGCGCTTCAGCCGTCCTTCGCCAGCGCGTCCAGCGGCTCACGCGACCGACGCACCAGCTCGCGAGCCCCTGCGTCGTCCGGCGCCTCGGCAATCACGCGGACGATTGGCTCCGTTCCTGACGGTCGGACATGTACCCATCGGTCCGCCCAGGCGAGCCTGAGCCCGTCCTGCATGTCCGCCGTGGCATCAGGAAAGGCTTTCCGCAGCGCCCCATACACCGCGTCGAGGCTCGCGTTCGGACGCGGCAGCTTGTCCTTCACGATCACGTATCGCGGGAGAGATGCGACAATCGTGCTCAACGGACGGCCTTCCTCCACCAGCAATTGCAGAAGGAGGGCCGCGCCGATCGGGGCGTCCCGCCCGAGATGCACCTCGGGCAGGATCACCCCACCATTGCCTTCGCCTCCGATCGGGGCCTTCAGCTCGCGCATGCGCACCGCGACGTTCACCTCGCCCACCGGCGCACGCACCGCCTCGACCCCGGCGACGCGCGCGGCGTCCTCCACCACCAGACTCGTGGACAGGTTCGTCACGAGCGGGCCGCGGCGGTGACGCAACACCAGGCGCGCGGCGAGCGCAAGCGTGTAATCCTCGCCGATCGCCCATCCGCCATCCGCCACCAGCGCGAGCCGATCGACGTCCGGATCGACCGCCAGGCCGACGTCCGCGCCGCTGTCCTTCACCAGACGCTCCAGCTCCTTCAGGTTCTCTGGCACGGGCTCAGGCTCGCGCGGAAAGCGCCCGTCCGGCTCCATGTTGATCATGACGAGCTCGCACCCCAGCCGCTCGAGCAGCATCGGCATGATCGTGGCGCCCGCACCGCGCACGCAGTCGAGGGCGACCTTGAACCTCCGTGCCCTGATCTTCGGCGCGTCGAGGTACGGAATGGCGAGCACCGACTCCACGTGCCGGCGAGCGACCTCGCTGTCCACGACCGTGGTGCCGATCCGGTCCCAGGTGGCATAGGGCGTCCCCTGTTCCACCAGCGCCCGCATCGCGGCGCCCTCGCTCGCCTCGAGGAACAGCCCGCTCGAGCCGATGAACTTGAGGGCGTTCCACTCGATGGGGTTGTGGCTCGCCGACAGCATCAGGCCGCCCGCGGCATGGTGATGCTCCACGGCCAGTTGGCACCCCGGCGTGGTCGTGAGCCCGATGTCCACCACGTCACAGCCGACGAGCTGGAGGGTGCCCACGACGATCCGATGGAACATCGGTCCCGACACCCGGCTGTCCCGTCCCACGACGATCTGGCGCGACGTGCCCTGGCCGATCGACCACGCCCCGAACGCGGCCGCGTAGCGTGCCACCACCTCCGGCGTGAGGGCGTCGCCCACCCGGCCTCGAATGCCCGAAACGCTGACCATCAAACCGCTTGCACCACCCGCCATGACGCCTCCGTCCGTGGGAAGCCGAAAGGTATTCGGGTCATCTGGTCGGGCAAGCGACGCTCGCGCGTCGCTGATTTCGCCGGCCCCGTAACTTCGGGCCGCGTCCGCTAGTCATTACACGTCTGCAGCGCGACGCTGCCCCACCTGCCCTCCCTCTCCCAGAGCTCTCTGCGCGCCGCCATCCGCTTTCCCGTGCGGCTGAAGATGGCTGCCCTCGCGGGCGCCGCCGTGCTCGTCACGCTCGCTGCACTGCTGTTTCCGACACACCGCCAGGTCCGCAACGCGCTCGCCCGTGCCCAGGGTGAGCGTCTGGTGGCCATCGCACGCAGCGTTGCCGATCAGCTGCCCGCCGACTTCACCAGCGCCCTCGCGGCGCGCACTCGCGACAGCGTCGTCGTGAGCCCGGCGGCGCGCGATCTCGTGCGCCGCGCGCGAAACGAGAACAACGACGCCCTCGGCGCACGGAACGAGCTCCTCTCGCTCGACCTCGTCGCTCGCGACCGAAAGGGCCCGTTCCGCTACGTGCTCCAGAGCGAGCGCCTCACCACGGCCCGCGAGCCGTGGATCCCGGCCGATCAGCTGGACGAAGTCGTCGCCGTGAACCAGTCCGGCGCGACGAGCGTGCACAACGTGGCGGGCGTGAATGTGCTGGAGGCCGCCGTGCCGATCGCCGGCGCCGATCACAAGGTGCTCGGCGCCGTTGTCGTCACCGGACGGGCGGACGCCCTCCTCTCCGACGCACGCCGCGCCATTGCCGAGCTGGCCGTCTTCGCCGCGTTCGCCTTCCTCGTGGCACTCGGCCTCGCCTACGTCGGCGCGACCCAGCTCACTCGTGGCGTGCACGAGCTGTCCGAGCAGGCGCAGCGCGTAGCGCATGGCCACCTCCGGCAGGAGCTCGCGTTCAGCTCGGACGACGAGATCGGGCAGCTTGCCGGATCGTTCCGCGAGATGACGTCCGGGCTGCGCACCCTGGTGTCGGATCTCGAGGGGAGCGCCGCCGAGATGGCGGCCACCGCGGAAGAGCTGGCGGCGAGCGCGCAGGAGATGACGGCCTCCACGGAGGAGGTGTCCGGCGCGGCCAGCGCGATCGCCGGCGCGACGGCCACCCAGACACGCGGCATCTCCGCCGCCTCCGACGCCTCCGGACGCGTCGCCAGCCGCGCCGTCGCGGTCGCGAGCCACGCCGAGCAGGCGCGCAATGCCGCCGACGTGGCGCAACGCACGACGCGGCGAGGCACCGTCGCCGCGGGGGAGGCGCTGGCGGCCATGGCGGAGATCAGCGCCGTAACGGGCGCCGCGGTGCCGGCCGTCGTGGAGCTCGGCGAGAAGTCGCAGCGCATCGGGAAGATCACCGACGCCATCGGCGCGATCGCGCGCCAGACGAATCTGCTCGCCCTCAACGCCGCGATCGAGGCGTCGCGCGCCGGCGAGCATGGCCGAGGCTTCGCCGTGGTGGCCGACGAGGTCCGCAAGCTGGCCGGCGAGAGCGCCAAGGCACTCGACCAGATTCGCAAGCTGGCGCTCGAGATTCGCAGCAGTGCCGTGCGCACCGAGGAGCAGATCCTCACCGCCAGCGATCGCGTCACGGCCGGCGAGACGATCATCAGAGCCTCGGCCGAAGCGCTCACTCAGATCGATCGTGAGATCGTCGGTGCACGCGAAGCGGTCGACCGCATCGTGGAGGCGGCCGATGCACAGCGGAAGGAGGCGGAGTCCCTCGCCACCGAGATCGAGTCGCTCGCCGCGTCGGCCGAGATGAATGCGGCGACCGCGCAGGAAGTCAGCGCCGTCGCGGAGGAGCAGACGGCGTCCATGACGAACATCGCGTCGTCGAGCCAGCATCTTGCGGAAGTCGCGCTCAAGCTGAAGGAATCACTCCGTCGCTTCGAGCTCTGACGCACCTCCGATAACTCGTACGTGAGCAATCCTCTCGCGCTGCTCCCGCTCGCCGTGGCGGCGGGGGGTGGCCGCATCGGCACTGCCGGCACGGACCCGTCGGGGTTCTTCGAGGCACAGCAGCTGTTGGCCGCTGGCCTCACGCTGCTCCAGCGGAGCGCGCCGCTCGTGCGCGCGCTGAGCGGACGTCGCTCGGCGATCCTGCTCCCGACGTCTCCCACATTTCTCACCGCGCTTGCCGCCAGCGACGGCCGCGGCGCCGTGCTGGTGAACCCCCTCGCGGCGCCCGCCGAGATCGCGTTCCAGATCCGCGACGCCAACGTTGGTGCCGTGTTCACCACGAGCGCATTCGCTGCACGGCTGCCCGCGGACGTCACCGCGGTGCTGCTCGACGACGCGCCCCGCGCGGCCCGCGTGGTCGCCGGCGGAACGACCCGCGAGGTCGACCTCGGCTCACATCACGGGCTCTCGCTCGAGGGCGAGCGCGACGCCGAGGGACGCGACGAGGAGGCGGCCGTCGTCTACACCTCGGCGATGCGCGGTACGCCGCTCGGCGCCGTGCTCACGCACCGGAACCTGCTCGCGAATGCGCGCTCCACCGTCGAAGCACTCGCGATGGTGCCGGAAGATCACGTGCTCGCGCTGCTTCCGTTCGCGCACCTGTTCGGCCTCACTGTCACGGGTAGCGCGCCGCTGCTCGTCGGGGCGCGCGTGAGCACGATGGAGCGCTTTCATCCGGTGCGGGCCGCGGAGCTGCTCGCCGCCGGCGGCATCACCACGGTGGTTGGCGTGCCCGCGGTCTTTCACGCCCTGCTCGGTGCCATCGAGCGCCGAGGGATCGACCTCAGAGGCGGTCCGCTGCGGCTGATCGTCTGCGGCGGTGCCGAGCTGCCGGTGGCGCTCCAGGATCGGTGGGCCGATGTCACGGGCGTGGAGATGCGCCAGGGATACGGGCTCACCGAGGCGTCGCCGGTGAGCCTGTTCAACCGCGTCGACCAGCCGAACGTGCGCGGCTCGCTCGGCCTTCCCTTTCCCGGTGTGCATGTCGCCATTCTCCCACCGACCGACTACGGCATCATGGGCGTGACTCCCTCGGGGAGCGTGACTCCAATCTCGGATGGCGAGCCGGGCGAGATCGCCGTGCGCGGCACGAGTGTCTTTCGCGGCTATCTGCACGCGGGCGCCGCTGGGCTGCCGCGGCGGGGCGAGTGGCTCATGACGGGCGATCGCGGTGTCCGGAGCGGTGACGGCACCTTCCGCTTTCTCGGGCTGCTCAAGCCGATGTTCACGCGCAACGGTTTCAACGTGTACCCGGTCGAGCTGGAGCGCGCGGTCGGCGAGTTGCCCGGCGTGGAACGAGTGGAGGTGCGTCCGCTGCCCGAGCCGTTCAAGGAGAACGACATCCTGTTGCGCGTATGGGGCGCCGTGAGCGAGGACGACGTTCGCCGGTGGTGCGAAGCGCGGTTGAGCGCCTACAAGCAGCCAAGCGTGATCGAGCTCCGCTAGGCGGACTGGATCACCTTGTACGATCCCGTGCGCGGAATGGGCACCAGACGCTTCGCCTCGGCGGCACGGACCAGTGCGGCCACGACCACCGGATCGAACTGTGTGCCGCTGCAGCGCACGATCTCGGCGATGGCGTCGTCCACGCGCAGGCCATCCGGCCGATAGGGTCGGTCGCTCGTCATCGCGTCGAAGGCATCCGCACAGGCGGCGATGCGCGCCTCCAGCGGGATCGCCGAGCCCGACAGGCGATCCGGCACACCGCGTCCGTCGAAACGCTCGTGGTGCGAGCGCACGATGTTGAGCGCCGCCGGCGTTTCCGCCAGGAGCGGCGCAAGGATGCGCCACCCGACCACCGGGTGCGTCATGATGTGCTCGTACTCGCGCTCCGTCAGCTTGCCGGGCTTGTTGAGCACCTCCTCGCGCACGCCGATCTTGCCGATGTCGTGCACGTGTCCGCCGAGCTCCACTTGCCGCAGCATCTCGCCGTCGAGGCCGAGCTCGCGCGCGAGCACCACCGAGTAGTTGCTCACGCGGATGGAGTGCCCGCGTGTGTACGGGTCCTTCACCTCGAGCGCCTCGGCGAGCGACTGAATGCTCGCGAGGAACAGCTCCTCCAGCCGCCGAGCCTGCACGGCGACCTTCTCCTGCAGGCTCTCCTGGTAGCCGCGGTTCTCGATCACGAGCCGCCGCTTCTCCATCGCCTGTGCCACACGTGCCCGCACCTCTTCCAGATGGAACGGCTTCGTGAGGTAGTCCATCGCCCCGATCGCGAGGCAGCTCACCGCGACCTCCACGTCGGCGATGGCCGTGATCATGACGACGGCGACGTCGGGATACCGCGCTCGTGTCTGCCGCAGCAGCTCGAGCCCATCCATGGTCGGCATCCGCAGGTCGCTCATCACGAGCGTGATGGGATGTCGTTGCAGGTGCGCCAGCGCCTCTTCGCCGTTCCCCGCCTCCAGACAGGTGAAGCCGTCGTTCCGCATCAGGTGCACGAGCACCTGGCGCAGACGCGGCTCATCGTCGACGACGAGGCAATGTGGGAGGGCGGGGCTCGGCTCTGCTGACATGATGCGGTTCGAGTGTCGCGCGGTGGGATGGTGCGGAAGGCCGCCTCGCCCGCCTATGCCCCTCCCGTTAACTTGCCCCGCACGACCATACCTGGAGTAGTATCGGCATGACGCGGGTTTTCGACGACGATCTCGAGGCGGGCTTCGCGACCCGCGCCATTCACGCCGGCCAGCGCCCCGAGCCCCTCGCCGGCGCCATCATGACCCCGGTGTACCTCACGTCCACCTACGTGCAGGAGGCGATCGGCCAGAACAAAGGTTACGAGTACGCCCGCGGCAAGAATCCGACGCGGGAAGCCCTCGAGCGCAACGTCGCCGCGCTGGAAGGGGGGCGGCACGGCTTCGCCTTCAGCTCCGGCATGGGCTGCGTGACCTCGATCATGCTGCTCTTCAAGACCGGCGACCACGTGGTGTGCAGCGAGAACATGTACGGCGGCGTCTTCCGGCTGTTCGACAAGCTGCTTCAGAATTTCGGCCTCACCTTCTCCTGGGTCGACACGCGCGATCCGCAGCACATCGCCGACGCCATGACGCCGAAGACGCGTCTCGTGTTCGTCGAGACGCCGTCGAATCCGCTCATGCGCATCACGGACCTGCGCGCGTCAGCCGACATCGCGCATCGCGGCGGCGCGCTGCTGCTCGTCGACAACACCTTCTCGTCGCCCTTCTTCCAGCGGCCATTCGAGTTCGGCGCGGACATGATCTACCACTCGACGACGAAGTATCTGAACGGCCATTCGGACATGATCGGCGGGATCGCGATCCTGAACGACGACGACCTCGCGGCGCGCCTCCAGTTCAATCTCAACTCGGCCGGCACCAACCCCGGCCCGTTCGACGCCTGGCTCGCTCTGCGCGGCACCAAGACGCTGCACCTGCGCATGCCGCGTCACGACGAGAATGGCCGCCGCGTCGCCGCCTGGCTCGCCGAGCGCCTGGGCGAGGACAAGGTCATCTATCCCGGCCTTCCCTCGCACCCGCAGCACGAGCTGGCCCGGAAGCAGATGTCCGGCTTCGGCGGAATGATCTCGGTGGAGCTCGGGACAAAGGAGAACGCCAACGCCGTGCTGAGCCGATGCCGGCTGTTCTCGCTGGCCGAGTCCCTCGGCGGTGTGGAAAGCCTGATCAGCCACCCTGCCTCGATGACGCACGCGAGCGTGGACCCCGCGCGCCGTGCACAGCTCGGTATCACCGAGGGTCTGATCCGGCTCAGCTGTGGGGTCGAGGACGTGGAGGACCTGCTCGAGGATCTCGAGCACGCCTTCCACGTGGTGTGACACTTTCCCGGCGCCCTCCTCGTACTCCTGACCATCCACTCTCCAGGAGCACGGAGTCCATGCCCACGCCCCTTCCTCAGATCTCCTCCCGCGCCTGGGAGCATCCCGCCGATCGGGCCGCGCTCGACACGCTGCGCGCGATCCCCGGGTTCGACGAGGTGGTGCGCAAGGTCGCCGCGTTCATCTCGGAGCGCGGCGTCCGTCAGCTCTTCCTGGCCAACGCCGTCAAGGTAGGGCCGCAGCAGCGCCCGCACCTCGATGCGCTGCTCGCCGACGTCTGCGCTACGCTGGACTGGCCCGACCGGCCGGAGCTCTACGTGACCCAGTCACCCACCGTGAACGCGTACGCCGTGGGCTTCGAGCGGCCGTTCATCGTCATGACGTCCGGCGCGCTCGAGCTGCTCGACAGCGATGAGGAGCGCCGCTTCCTGCTCGCGCACGAGCTTGGCCACATCATGAGCGGGCACATGCTGTATCGCACCGTCGCGCTCGTGATCCTCGCGATCGGTACGATGGCGCTCCTGCCCATCGGTCTCGCGCTTCTCCCCTTCCAGCTCGCGCTCCTCGAGTGGCATCGCAAGAGCGAGCTCTCGGCCGACCGCGCCGGATTGCTCGGCGTGCAGGATCAGTCCGTCGCGCAGCGATCGTTCATGAAGCTCGCCGGCGGCCCTGCCTTCGGTGACGTGGCCAGTGTCGAGGAGTTCATGGTGCAAGCGGCCGCGTACGAGACCGGCGGCGACACCTGGGACAAGGTGCTCAAGATCGTCAACACGGCGTTCCGCGATCATCCCTTTCATACCGTGCGTGCTGGTGAGCTGGAACGCTGGCGCGCGACCGGCGCGTACGAGACGATTCTCGCCGGCACGTACCCGCGGCGCGGCGACATGTCGCGCGGGCTCGGCGACGACTACGCGGAGGCGGCGAGCTACTATTCGGGCCGTGCCCGCGCTGCCGCGGACGGAGTGGTCGATGCGCTCCGCCGCGCCCGCGATGCGTTCCGCGACGCGTTCCGCGGTCCCGATACCGCACCGCCGCCGGAGCCCGCACCGCCGGCGTGATCGAGGGTGAGAGCGTGAGAGCGTGAGAGCGTTGTCGTGCCCCCGAACCCGTCACGGTTCGGGGGTCACGACTGGTTATCTTTCCCCGCATGCGCGTTCTACTGATCGGCAGCGGCGGCCGCGAGCATGCTCTGGCCTGGAAGCTCAAGCAAGAGGAACCGTCGCTCGAGCTGATCGCCGCGCCGGGGAATCCCGGCATCGCCGAGCTGGGTGAGTGCGTGACAATCTCGGCGACGGACCTGGCGTCGCTCCAGCAGCTCGCGAGCGAGCGCGACGTGGACTTCACGGTGGTGGGGCCCGAAGCGCCGCTCGCGCTCGGCATCGTGGACCGGTTCCGCGCCGCGGGCTTGCCCATCTTCGGGCCATCCCGTGCCGCTGCGGAGATCGAGACATCGAAATCGTTCGCGAAGCGGCTGATGCTCGAGGAGGGCATTCCCACTGCGCGAGCAGAGGTGCATACGACGACCGCTGACGCAAAGGCCGCGGTCCGTCGGTTCGGCGCCCCGATCGTCGTCAAGGCATCCGGTCTCGCGGCGGGAAAGGGCGTCATCGTCTGTCAGAGCATGGAGGAGGCCGATCGCGCGATCGACGACATGCTGGAGGGCAATCGGTTCGGAGCAGCCGGCGCCGAAGTGCTCGTCGAGGAATTCATGGAAGGCGAGGAGCTTTCCGTGTTCGCCATCACGAACGGCGAGCAGTTCGTGATTCTTCCCGCGCTCCAGGACCACAAGCGCCTCCTCGATGGCGATCGCGGCCCCAATACCGGCGGCATGGGCGCCTACGTGCCTGTCTCGTTGCGCTACGCCCCGATCCCTCGCGTCGGACGCGACACCTCGCTGCGCCCCGAGACCGCGGCGGGCCTCGTCATCTTCAGTCAGACGCTGCAGGCGATGGCGGCCCGCGGTCGTCCGTTCACTGGACTGCTGTACGCCGGCCTGATGCTCACGAGTGACGGGCCGAAGGTCGTGGAGTTCAATTGCCGGTTCGGCGACCCGGAGACGCAGGCCCTGATGCCGCTGCTCGACATGCAGCCCGGCCTCCTCGAGATGATGCGCGCGGTGGCCCTTGCCCAGGAGCTGCCCTCGCCACTCTTCCGGGAACAGGGCGCCTGCGTCACCACCGTGCTGGCGGCGGCCAACTATCCCGACGTGCCGCGGACCGGAGATCCGATCACGCTCCCTGCCCCGGTCGACGGTGTCACTGTCTTCCATGCCGGCACCGCGCGCGACGCGCAGGGCCGCCTCATTACAGCCGGCGGTCGCGTGCTGGCCGTGAGCGCCGTGGCGCCAACGATCGAGGAGGCTCAGGAGACAAGCCTTCGTTTCGCCGACCAGATCCATTTCGCCGGCAAGCACAACCGCACCGACATCGGATGGCGCGAGATCGCCCGCCAGCAGAGTTCGCATGCCCGAGCTGCCCGAGACTGAAACGATTGCCCGGGATCTGCACCGCGAGATCAGCGGTCGGAAGATCACGGCAGTCCGAGTGCGCCGCCCCGACGTGTTGCGCGAGGTCGACCCGGAGGAGCTGGAGAATCGGCTGACCGGCGTCGCCGTCACGCGGTGCTGGCGCCGCGCGAAGCTGGTCGTGCTGGATCTCGGCACCGGTGACCGCATTGTCGTTCAGCCGAGATTCACGGGCGCGCTCCTCCTCAGCCTCGGCGATCTTCCACCCTCGGAGGCAGCGTACTCGACCCTTCATCTGGCCCTGGACGATGGCCGGGATCTGCACTACCGGGATATCCGGCGATTGGGCACGGTCGCACTAATGAGCCCGGAACGGTTCCAGAATTACGTCGGTAACTTGGGTGTCGAACCTCTTGACCCGGCCTTCTCCACTGCCCATCTATCGGGAATTCTTCGGGGGTCGAAACAGGCTGTGAAGAAGGTGCTCATGGATCAGCGCGTGCTGGTCGGGATCGGCAACATCTACGCGAACGAGGCCTGCTGGCGCGCTGGACTGGACCCGTCGCGGTCGGCGCGCAGCGTCGCCGCGGACGAGGCGGCACGGCTCCGGGACGGCATCGTCAACGTGCTGACCGCCTCGATCGAAGCCCGGGGCACGTCCTTCCGGGACTACCGGGACGCCACAGGAGGCAAGGGCGATTTCGAGCGCTCGCTCGCCGTGTACGGTCGCGGCGGAGAGCCGTGCGTACGGTGTGGAGCACGCCTGATCGAGACCCACGCCATCGACGGCAGATCAACGGTCCTGTGCGCCGGCTGTCAAAGGTAAAGGCCGCGCTGCTGCCGGCGCGGACGTCGGACGATCAGCTCGCCGCGATGCGGACGCTGGTGCGCGCCAATGCCAAGGATCGGCCAGGCGTGTACCGCATGCTCGCGCCGGATGGCGAGATCGTATACGTGGGCAAATCCAAGAAGCTGCGCACTCGCCTGCTGAGCTATTTCCGCTGCTCACCCGACGAGAAGGGCTCGCGCATCGTGCGCGAAGCAAATCGCATCGAGTGGGACTACACACCGAGCGAGTTTGCCGCGCTGCTCGAGGAGCTGCGTCTCATCAAGCGGGTCCGGCCGCGCCTCAACGTGGCGATGAAGCGCGACGCGCGACATTTCGCTTTCATCAAGCTCACGCGCGGCCTCGCGCCCAAGCTGGCCGTGGTGCGCGGCGCCGGCGCCGATGATGCGCAGATCTACTACGGCCCGTTCCATGGCGCGCAGCGGGTGAGCGAAGCGGTGCGCGAGCTCAACGACGCACTCGGGCTGCGCGACTGCCGGCTCGATCAGCCCATGCACTTCGCCGATCAGCCCGAGCTGTTCCAGATCTTCCCTCGCACACCGGGCTGCATCCGCCACGAGATCCGGAAATGTCTCGGCCCCTGCGTGGGCGGCTGCACGGCGCGCGAGTACGATGAGCGGGTTCGACTGGTGCGCGCATTTCTCGATGGCGCGGACGATGGTCCGATGGACATCCTCCGCGAGGACATGCAGTCGGCAAGCGATCAGCTGGACTTCGAGCGTGCAGCGGTGCTGCGCGACAAGCTTCAGCGTCTCGAGGACCTGCGTGAGCAGTTCATCAAGTTCCGCTTCGCCGTGGAGACCCTGTCGTTCGTCTACACCGTGCCTGGATACGACGGCGACGATCGCATCTATCTCATCCGGCGCGGTCGAGTGCGCGGCGAGCACAGCCTGCCTCGCAGCGAGGAGGACCGCATGCGCCTGCTCGCGATGCTCGACGACGTGTTCAGTCCGGCCGAGCGCGATTCCGCGCAGGTGCCCTCGCACGAAGTCGACGAGTTGTTGTTGCTGTCATCGTGGTTCCGACGCTTTCCGGCCGAGTTGGCGCGATCCCGTCGCGCCGACCACTTCGCGGCCGAGCCGCCGCCGCTCGGATATGATCCGGC
>JBJMNM010000284.1:0-3685 GCA_045804305.1 Gemmatimonadaceae bacterium
CACGGTGACGGTCGTGCCGACGCTGGATTACGAGGCCGTGATCGCCCAGGCGAGCGGCGCGGTGGCCGACATGGTGGGCCTCACGCGCGACATGCGCGCGCTCACGGGCGGCATCGTGCGCGGCCAGGGCACGCTCGGCCAGCTCGTGACGAACAAGGCTCTCTACGACAACCTCAACGGCACCCTCGGTCGCGCGAACCTGATGTTGGCGCGCTTCCAGAATCCGAATGGCACGATGGGTCGCCTGCTCGACGACCCGACGCTGTACAACAGGCTCACGTCGGTCATCGGCTCGACGGATTCGCTCGTCATCTCGCTCAACTCGACGAAGGGCACCGCGGGGCTGCTGCTGCGCGACACGACGCTCTACCGCAACATGGTCGGCATCACGCGCGGCGCCGATTCGCTCATGCGCTCGCTCACGAACGGGCAGGGGACCGCGAGCAAGCTCCTCACCGACCAGACGCTGTACGATCAGCTCAACAAGCTCGTGACGGATCTGAGCGCGATCCTCGCCGACGTGAGGAAGGATCCGAGCCGGTACACCAAAGGCATGGTGAAGGTGTTCTAGCTTGCGATACGCCTGAAGCTGTAAGCCCGGAAGCCCGTGCAGAAAACGCTGTCAGCTGCAGGCTGTTCAGCGATAAGCCTTCGCCGATCGCTGTCCCCGAAAGGCATCGCGAAACTTGGGCTGGTTCGTAACGGTGGTGCGGCAGGGCTGAGCGGTTGCAGTGCCGCGCTTCGTCACCAACGTGCCCAAGTTTCGCGATCTCATTGGCACCCGCGATCGGCCAAGGCTTATCGCTTGACAGCTTATCACTGACAGCGTCAGTTGATCCAAACCCCGGATCGCCGTTTCCACCCTTGCGACCCCCACAACCCGCCACTAAAATCAGGGTTCTGGTGCCGTTTCCAACGACGCCTTGGGTCGCGTAGCTCAGCTGGTTAGAGCGCTGGTCTCACATACCAGAGGTCCGGGGTTCGATTCCCTGCGCGACCATTCCCGTCTTCCCGTGCGGCTTCCTCTCGCGTCGCTCATCCCGCAGGCGAAATTGATGCCTTTCCGTCACCTGCGGTCACTTCTGGTGGCCGCTTGTTTTTTGTCGGCCAGCCGCCTCGGCGCCCAGGTGCCGACGCCGACCGTGCCGCCGACGCAGAGGCCAACCGCCGACCAGGCGCGCATCCTCCTGCAGACGCGGCCCGACCTCGTCGCGCAGCTGCGGCAGCGGTTCGTGACGGCGGGGATGACGAAGGAGCAGGTGCACGAGCGGCTGCGCGCGGCCGGGTATCCCGAAGATCTGCTGGATCCGTATCTCCCGGGCGCTACCGGCGAGGTCACGCCGACCGACAGCGTCTACTCCGCCGTCCTCGCGCTCGGCATCGCCGATTCGACCGACGTGGCTACGCTGCAGACCCTCGGCGCCCTCGCCGACACGAGCAAGCGGTCGCTGCTCCTCGCCGACTCGCTCAACAATCGGCTCGATTCGCTCAAGGCGCTCAAGGATTCGCTCGCCCTGAAGACGCAGCGCGACAGCGGCTTCATCATCTTCGGGATGGACGTCTTCAAGTCCAACACGACGACGCAGTTCAACGCCGCCGTCGCGGGACCGGTTGACGCCAACTATCGGCTCGGGCCCGGCGATCGGCTCGTCCTCATCCTCACCGGCGACGTCGAGTCGAGCTACCAGCTCGAGGTCACGCGCGAAGGCTTCGTCGTCGTGCCGCAGGTGGGACAGATCTACGTCGCGAACCTCACCCTGGGGCAGCTCGAGCAGGTGATGGCGACGCGCCTGGCGCGCGTGTACTCCGGCGTGCGCGGGACCAGTGGCGGGAGCACCAAGTTCTCCATCAGCGTCGCGCGGCTGCGCGCCAACCAGGTGTACGTGGTGGGCGACGTGCAGCGGCCGAACAGCTACACCGTGTCCAGCGCCGGCACGGCCCTCACGGCGCTCTACGCCGCGGGCGGCCCGTCGATCAACGGCTCGCTGAGGCGCATCGAGATCCGGCGTGGCGGGCGGCTCGTGGACACGCTCGACGTCTACGACTACCTCACGAGAGGCGACGCCTCGCACGACGCGCGGCTCGAGACGGGCGACATCGTGTTCGTCCCGGTGCACGGGGCGCGCGTGCGCATCGTCGGCGAGATCGTGCGGCCGGCCACGTACGAGCTGAAGGGAACCGAGACGCTGCACGATCTCATCACGTACGCCGGCGGCTTCCAGGCCAACGCGTCAGCGCAGCGCGTGGTCATCGACCGGATCGTGCCGGCGACGGAGCGGGTGACGCCCGGCCGCGATCGGGTGACGGTGGAGGTCACCTCGGCGCAGCTGCTGAGCGCCACCGGACCGATGGTCCCGCTCCACAACGGCGACGTCGTGCGGGTCTTCCCCATCTCGAGGCGCGTGCGCAATCGGATCACGGTGGCGGGAAACGTCTACCAGCCGGGTCCCGAAGGGCTCACGCCCGGGATGAAGCTCTCGGACGCCCTTCGCCAGGCGGGCGGCGTGCAGCCCGACACCTACCTGGGCGAGGTCCTCATCACCCGCGTGCTGAGCGACTCCACGCACGCCCAGCTCCGGGCGCAGCTCGCCGACACGGCCGGCAACGTGGTGAACGATCTCCTGCTCCAGGAGGACGACAGCATCCAGGTCTTCTCGCTCAGCAGCTTTCGCCCACAGCGGTACGTCGCCATCGGCGGCGCGGTGCGCGTGAGCGGACGCTTCCCGTACCGCGCCGGCATGACGTTGCGGGACCTCGTGCTGCGCGCCGGGGGCGTGCTCGAAAGCGCGTATCTGCGGGAAGCGGAGATCGCGCGCCTGCCCGAGACCCGCGACGGCGGGCTCACCGCGACGACCATCCGCGTGCCGCTCGACTCCACGTATCTGTTCGAGCGCAAGGCGGACGGCACGTACATCGGCCCGCCGGGCCTGCCATTTCCGGCATCCGGCAGTCCGGACGTGGTGCTCAGGCCGTACGACAACGTGCTCATTCTTCGGCAGCCGAACTGGGAGCTCCAGCGCACCGTCACCATCCAGGGCGAGGTGCGCTACCCCGGCTCGTACGCGCTCAAGACGAAATCCGAGCGCCTGTCGGACCTCATCACCCGCGCCGGCGGCCTCACCGACGAGGCGTACGCCGACGGCATCGTGTTCAGTCGCACGCAGGGCAGCATCGGGCGCGTTGGCGTGGAGCTGTCGGCCGCGCTGCGCCGCTACGAGAGCAGCGACAACCTGATCCTCCGCGACGGCGACAACATCACGGTGCCCGCGTACAACTCGGTGGTCTCCATCCGCGGCGCCGTGAACCAGCCCTCCACGGTGGCGTACGTGCGCGGGCGAGGCATCGACTACTACATCAGCGCGGCCGGCGGTCCGAGCAAGCTGGCCGACGAGAGCCGCGCGTACGTCGTCCAGCCGAGCGGCAAGCTCGAATCGGTGCGCAACCGGTTCCTTCTGCCGTCCACGAATCCGCAGCCGCGGCCGGGCAGTGTGGTCACGGTGCCGGAGAAGGATCCGAACGATCGGAAGGACTACGTTGCCATCGCGGGGGCGGTTGCCTCCGTGCTCGCCTCCACCACGGCAATCATCATCGCCATCTCGAGGCGCCCATGAGTGGACGCACCGAAGTCCGGCACGTGCCCAAGCCGTGGGGCCATGAAACCATCTGGGCCGCGAACGAGCTGTAC
>JBJMNM010000285.1:0-7144 GCA_045804305.1 Gemmatimonadaceae bacterium
CGGCGACGGACGGCTGGACATCTACATCTGTCACGCCGGCATCGGCGAGCCGGCGCGACGCGCGAACGAGCTGTGGATCAATCAGGGGGTCGACGCGAAGGGCGTCCCGACGTTCAAGGAGATGGCGAAGGAGTACGGTGTCGCCGACGAGGGGTATTCCACGCAGGCGGTCTTCCTCGACTACGACCGCGACGGCGATCTCGATCTCTTCGTCATCAACAACTCGCCGAAACCGGCCGCCAGCTTCGGTCTGCGCAACACGCGCAACGTGCGCGATGCGTACGGCGGCGCCAAGCTCTTTCAGAACGACGGCGGCCACTTCGCCGACGTGAGCGCCGCGGCCGGCATCCACAGCCCGGAGATCGCCTTCGGCCTCGGCGTCGTGGTCGGCGACGTGAACCGCGATGGGTGGCCGGACATCTACGTGTCCAACGACTTCTTCGAGCGCGACTACCTCTACATCAACAAGCACGACGGGACTTTCTCGGAAGCGCTCGATCAGCAGATGCCGGTCCTCAGCGCCTTCTCGATGGGGCTCGACATGGCCGACGTGGACAACGACGGCTGGCCGGACGTGTACACCACCGACATGCTGCCGGAGGATGAGTACCGGCTGAAGATGACGACGCAGTTCGAGGGGTGGGACACCTACCGGACCAAGGTCCGGAACGGGCTGCATCACCAGTCCATGCGCAACATGCTGCAGCGCAACAACCGCGACGGCACCTTCAGCGACGTCGGACAGATGGCCGGGGTGGCGCGCACGGACTGGAGCTGGAGCGCCCTGATCGCCGACATGGACCTCGACGGGAACAAGGACATCTTCGTCACCAACGGCCTCGCCAAGGACATCACGTCGCAGGACTACGTGGCCTTCCTCGCCAACGAGGAGACGATGAAGGCCGTCACGAATGGCGGTCGCACGCGCGCGGACTTCACGCAGCTCGTGAAGGCGATGACCTCCACGTCGATCCCGAACTACGCGTTTCGCAACAACGGCTCCCTGGCATTCACCAACGTGGCCACCGCGTGGGGCCTCGCCACTCCGAGCATCTCGAGTGGCGCGGCGTACGGCGACCTCGATGGCGACGGCGCTCCCGATCTGGTGGTGAACAACGTCAATCAGGAAGCGTTCGTCTATCGCAACAATGCGAGGGCCCTGCACCCGGAGAATCACTATCTCCGCGTGCGCCTCGAGGGCGAGGGCAACAATCGGTTCGGGGTCGGCGCCCGCGTGACCGCACATGCCGGCGCCGCCACGTTCACGCAGGAGGAGTCGCCCACGCGCGGCTTCCAGTCGAGCGTGGACTACGTGCTCGATTTCGGCGTTGGGCGTAACCCCATTGTCGATTCGCTCCGCACCGAATGGCCCGATGGGCGCGTCAGCGTACAGCGAAGCGTGGCGGCGAACCAGCTCGTCACCGTGCGCCACGCGGAGTCACTTCCCGCCGGCGCGCCGCCGGCCGCGCCGGCGAACACGCTCGTCGCCGACGTCACCGCCGCCACCGCCCTGGACTTCCAGCACCGCGAGAACGACTTCGTGGATTTCGATCGGGAGCGGCTGATCCCCAAGCTGGTCTCCACCGAGGGACCGTTCATGGCGGTGGCGGACGTGAACGGCGACGGGCTGGACGATCTCTTCATCGGCGGCGCGAAGGAGCAGGCCGGCGCTCTCCTGCTGCAACAGCGCGACGGCCGCTTCGTGCGCAGCAACGAGGCGCTGTTCGCCGAGGACGCGATCTCCGAGGATCTCGGTGCCGTGTTCTTCGACGCGAACGGCGACGGGCATCCGGACCTCTACGTGGTGAGCGGCGGGAACGAGTTCTCCGAAGGCGCACCCGCGCTCCAGGACCGGCTCTACCTGAACGACGGCCGCGGCCACTTCCGGAAGGCCGTCGGCAGCATCCCGCCTGAAAGCGAGAGCGGCTCTCGCGCCGTGGCGGCCGACTATGACGGCGACGGGGCGATGGATCTGTTCGTCGGCGGCCGCGTGGTGCCATCGCACTATGGCCGCGATCCGAAGAGCACGCTCCTGAAGAACGATGGTCGAGGGCATTTCACCGATGTCACGGCGAAGCTGGCACCGGAGCTCGAGCACGTCGGGCTCGTCACCGACGCCGTGTGGCGTGACGTGGATGGCGACGGTCGTCTCGATCTCGTGGTCGTCGGCGAGTGGATGCCGATCACGATCTTCCGGAACATCGGCGGCGGGAAGCTCAAGCGCCTCGAGGTCCGCGGGCTGGAGAAGAGCAACGGCTGGTGGAACCGCATCATCACCGGCGACTTCACCGGCCATGGCCGCGCGGACTTCATCGTCGGCAACCTCGGGCTCAACGGTCGCCTGCATGCGACCGTCCAGGAGCCGACCAGCATGTACGTGAAGGACTTCGACGGCAACGGCTTCGACGAGCAGATTCTCTCCTGTTACAACGCGGGGGTCAGCTATCCCCTCCCGCTTCGGGATGACCTGATCAGGGCCCTGCCCTACCTCAAGGCGCGCTATCTCAGCTACAAGGCTTACGCGCGCCAGTCGGTGACGGACGTCTTCTCCGCGCAGGAGCTGGCGGACGCGGTGCACAAGACGGCCTACACCTTCGCCACCTCGCTCGTGCGCAACAACGGCGATGGCTCGTTCACGCTCGTGCCCTTGCCGAGCGAAGCGCAGCTCGCTCCCATGTACGGCATTCTTGCCACGGACGTCGACCGCGACGGGAACACCGATCTGGTGCTCGCCGGCAACTTCGACGGCTTCAAGCCCGAGATCGGGCGCATGAGCGCCAGCCATGGTGTCGTGCTGCGCGGCGACGGCAAGGGAAGCTTCACTCCCGTGCGTGCGCCGGGAAGCGGCTTCTTCGTGACCGGACAGGCGCGCGACATCCAGCGCGTGCGCACGCCCCGCGGCGACCTGCTGGTGGTGTCTCGCAACAACGATCGTCCCCTCATCTTCCGCGCGGCGCCCACCGCGTCTCCCGCCATCGTCGCGCGGAGCGCGACGCCGCGTCGCGCTGGTGCCACGCCAACGGTATCCCGATGAGAACGCATCACATCCTCGCGGCACTCTGCTCGGCGCTCGTGCTTCAGAGCTGCAAGCCCGCGGCGGCCGAGCGTCGTCGTCCGGCCTCGGACGCCGAGCTGCTGCACCGAGCGGTCTCGCAGATGACGAACGTCATCGTCTATGACATCTTCAGCCCGCCGCAAGCGAGCCGCGCGTACGCGTACGCGAGCGTGGCGGCGTACGAGACGCTGCGGCAGGGTCACTCGCCGTACCGATCGCTGGCTGGTCAGCTCAACGGCCTTACGCCTGTTCCCGCGCCCGACTCCGGCGTCGCGTACGATCTGCCCCTCGCCGGCGTGCATGCATTCATGACGGTTGGCAAGGCGCTCACCTTCTCGCGCGGCCGGATGGATTCGCTCCGCACGGCGATGGACGAGGAGGTTCGTGGCACCGGGATCCCGAGGCCGGTGTACGAGCGGTCCATCGCGTACGGGGAAAAGGTCGCCAACCACATCCTCGCCTGGTCCAGGCAGGATCATTTTCTCCAGACGCGTGGCATGCCGAAGTTCACGGTGACGTCGGAGCATGGACGCTGGGTGCCCACGCCCCCGGCGTACATGGACGCCGTGGAGCCCAACTGGGGGCGCCTGCGCCCCTTCGTGATGGATTCCGCCAGCCAGTTCAAGCCTCTGCCGCCGTTCGCGTTCGACACGGCCAGGAACAGTCCGTTCTACGCCCAGGCAAGAGAGGTCTACGAGACCAGACAGCACCTCAACCCTGAGCAGCGTGAGATCACCGCCTTCTGGGACTGCAACCCGTACGTGATGCACGTGCAGGGGCACGCGATGTTCGCGACCAAGAAGGTCACCCCTGGCGGTCACTGGATGGGGATCGTCACGATCGCCGCGCGACAGTCGGGCGCCGACCTGATGAAGTCCGCCGAGGCCTACGCGCGCACGTCGATCGTGCTCGCCGATGGCTTCATCAGCAGCTGGGACGAGAAGTTCCGCAGCAACGTGGTGCGTCCCGAGACGGTGATCAATGCGTACATCGATGATCAGTGGGAGCCGTTGCTGCAGACCCCGCCCTTCCCCGAGTACACGAGCGGCCACAGCGTGATCTCCACGGCCGCGGCCGTGGTGTTGACCGACCAGTTCGGGCCCGCGTTCCGGTTCACGGATTCCACGGAGACGGCCTACGGGCTACCGATGCGCACCTTCGGATCGTTCGAGCAGGCCGCCGCCGAGGCGGCGATCAGCCGACTGTATGGCGGAATTCATTATCGCCGATCGATCGAACAGGGCGTGGTCCAGGGACGCAGTGTCGGCCAGCTCGTCGTCCGGCGGGTGCGGACGCGCGCGGCCGAGTCCCCACGCGTCGTCGCGGCTGCGCCGTCCTCGCGGGCGGCGAGCCTCGCCCGCTAGTGCGCGCTCCGCTTTGTCTTGATGAGGATCACGCCGTTGGCACCGCGCGCGCCGTACATCGACGTGCTGGCGGCATCCTTGAGCACCTTGATCGATTCGATGTCGTTGGGGTTGATGCCCTTCAGGCTGCCGTCGGCGTCGGAGACCACGGGCTGCCCGTCCACGATGTACAACGGCGCATTGTTGCCCATCACCGAGGATGAGCCGCCGCGGATGCGCACGACGAGTCCGCCGTCGGCCTTGTACTCCACGTTGACCCCCGGGAACCGTCCCTCGAGCGCCTTCTCGGCCGTCGCGTGCGGGGTCCGGGCAAGATCATCCGACGTGATCTCGGACGAGCTGGGCGCCGGCTTTGGCGCAGGGGCCTCCCCGCTCTGACCGGTGCCTTGACCGCCGCAGGCGGTCATGAGAATGAGGAAGCCGCAGGCGGTCGCGAGGCTCGGACGCAGACCGATGGAACGCATGGCGTGTGACGGAGACGATCGCATGAGGACCTCCACGAGGTGAGATGCAAGGCATGAGTAAGTGCGGCCGGCGCTATGCGCTGCTCGTCGGCGCGGCGTTGCTGTCCATCACGGGGTGCAGCAAGGGAAGCGGCGGCCCGAGTGGGGCGCGCGCGACGTTGTTCGAGCTGCTGACGCCTCGATCCACCGGCATCACCTTCGCGAACAGGCTGCCGGACGATACCGCGTTCAACATCCTCAACTACCTGTACTACTACAATGGCGGTGGCGTGGCCGTGGGAGACGTGAACGGCGACGGAAGACCCGACCTGTATTTCACCTCCAACCTCGGGCCCAATCGGCTCTACGTCAACAAGGGGAACTACGCTTTCGAGGATGTGACGGACCGCGCCGGGGTCGCCGGAGGCGGCGGATGGACGACCGGGGTCTCGATGGCCGACGTCAACGGCGACGGCAAGGTGGACATCTACGTCTCCGGCGTGGACTACCTCACGGAGCACGGCCACAACGTGCTCTACGTGAACAACGGCGACGGCACCTTCACCGACCGAGCCAGGGAATACGGCCTCCAGTTCGTCGGCTACTCCACCCAGGCGCTCTTCTTCGACTACGACGGAGACGGCGACCTGGACATGTACCTGCTCAACCATTCCACACATACCGAGCGGCAGGTCGGTCGGCAGGCCAGCCGGCTGGAGCGCAATCCCCGATCCGGAGACAAGCTGCTCCGGAATGATGGCGGCCACTTCGTCGACGTCAGCGAGCAGGCCGGCATCTACGGTGGCGTGGAGGGCTTCGGGCTCGGCGTCGTCGCGAGCGACTTCAATCAGGACGGATGCCCCGACCTGTACGTCGCCAATGATTTCCAGGAGAACGACTTTCTCTACATCAACAACTGCGACGGCACCTTCACCGAGTCCATCGGCAAGGCCACGGGGCACACCAGCCGCTTCTCCATGGGCGTGGACGCCGCGGACTTCAACAACGACGGCCGCACCGACCTGATCTCGCTGGACATGCTCCCGCAGCGCGAGGAGATCCTCAAGACGTCGGCGAACGCGGAGAGCTTCAACCTCTACAACCTGAAGCAGAAGGCGGGCTATCACCCGCAGTTCGCCCGCAACGCGCTCCAGCTCAACCGCGGCAACGGGCGGTTCAGCGAGATCGGCTACCTGGCGGGCGTGTTCGCGACCGACTGGAGCTGGAGTCCGCTGTTCGCCGATCTGGACAACGACGGCCGCAAGGACCTCTTCATCACGAACGGCATCTATCGCCGGCCGAACGATCTGGACTACATCAACTACGTGAGCAACGATGCGGTGCAGGCGTCGTTGGCGCAGGGCATCACGCAGCGCAACATGTCGCTGCTGCAACAGCTGCCGCAGGTCCCGCTGGCGAAGTACGCCTTTCATAACAACGGGAACCTCACGTTCACCGACATGGCGTCGGCATGGGGCCTCGCGCAGCCGGGCTTCTCGAGCGGCGCGGCGTACGTGGACCTGAACAATTCCGGCGCGCTCGATCTGATCGTGAACAACGTCAACGCGCCGGCGTCGATCTACCGAAACCGGACGCGCGAGCTCACCGGCAATCACTTTCTCACGGTGCGGCTGCGCGGCATCGGCGGCAACACGGACGGCATCGGCACCAGGGTGATCATCACGCACGGCACCACGACGCAGGTGCTCGAGCAGATGCCGGTGCGCGGCTTCCAGTCCTCCGTCGATCCGCGCTTGCACTTCGGGCTCGGGCCTTCGGTCCGCGTCGACTCGCTCGTCGTGATCTGGCCCGACCATCGGTTCCAGACTCTCACCAACGTCGCTGCCGACACTCTCCTCGAGCTGTCACAGCGGAATGCAGCGGGCAGGTACCAGTACCGCGGGTCTGCGCCCACCGCCAAGCCGTTCTCTGACGTTTCGGCGCAGCTCGGGATCGACTTCAAGCACGAGGAGAACACGTTCTTCGATTACAATCGCGAGCCGCTGATGCCGCATCTCCTCTCCACAGAGGGACCGGCACTGGCGGTGGCGGACGTGAATGGGGATGGGCTCGACGATCTCTACGTGGGCGGCGCGAAGTGGCAGGCGGGGAAATTGTTCGTTCAACAGAGTGATGGTACGTTCCGCGCCAGCGGCCAGCCGTCGATCGCGGCAGACAGCGTATCCGAGGATATTGGCGCCAGCTTCTTCGATGCGAACGGCGATGGACATCCTGATCTGCTCGTGGTGAGCGGCGGGAACGAGTTCTGGGGCAGCGAAGAC
>JBJMNM010000286.1:0-6797 GCA_045804305.1 Gemmatimonadaceae bacterium
CTCAACGGGTGCTGGTCAGGGTGGTGATCGGCGTCAGCGCGAGCTTGCGGAACTCCACCTCGGAGCCCTCCGATTGCACCGCGATCTGGCCATGATCCGCCGTGGCACCGGTGCCGTCATTCACCAGATCCCCATTCACCCACACTCTGATGGAGCGGCCGACCGCCTCGATCACCAGGGTGTTCCACTCGCCAAGCGGCTTCTCGGAGTTGTCCGTGAGGTTGAGGATGCGCCGCCCTTTGCCCTCCGTCGTTCCCCACTGCGCCGGCGGCCCGCGACGGCGTTCCATGTCGGGGACCCGGATGTCCTCGAGGATGCACCAGAAATCGCCGGCGTTGCCGTGCTCCATCTGCACCTCGATGGAACGGGGGAACATCTTGTAGAGGGCGCGTGGCGTCGACGCATGCACGAGCACACCCGCGTTCCCGGGCGTGCCCGGGAAGCGATACTCCACCTCGAGGCGATAGTCGCGGTAGCTGGAATCGGTGATGAGATGCCCGCGAGGCTCCCCGAGCGTGACGAGCATCCCGTTTCGCACGATGAATGGGCTGCGGAGCCGGACGTTGGAGTCGGCGGCCGGCACGTCGACGTGCCACCCGGTGAGGTCCGTCCCATTGAACAGCGATCGCGGCTGAGTCGGCGGTGCGCCTCGAAAGGAGCTGCACGCCGCGGCCGTGAATGCGACGACGATCAGTAGTGGCTTCATGAGGAGTCCGGAGAATTCAGGATTGCGACCTTCCGACCCACGTTCGCCACGCGCCTCGTACGAACATGAGAACGCCGAACGTGAGCGGCGCGATGAACACCAGGCCGATCACGCGTCCGAGCGGCAGGTAGCTCTTCCCCCAGACGCACGCTTCACTCGTCTCGAATCCCGCTCGGCATTTCCACGCCACCTCGAGCGGCGGTTCTGCCAGGCCGACCGCGAGTGCGATGAGGAGGAGCGCGAGCACGTTACCCGACGGTCGACTCATTGTCCCGTGCGCTCCAGCGCGCGCAGGTGATCGCGCGCATCCGTCACGAGCGGACGCAACGCAGGATCGCAGTCGCGCCACAGCTCGATGAAGCGCGCGTAGTGACGCGCCGCCAGCTCGCGGTTGCCGCGGTGCTCGTGGATCTCTGCCTGACGCAGATGCGCCGGCGCCAGATAAACGAGACCGTGCATTCCCCCTTCGGGAAGCGTGGAGTACCAGGTCAGCGCCTCCTCCTCGCTGCCCGTCTGGCGCAGTAGCTCGGCCCTCGCCCACCGATCGGCGGCCTGCGTTCCCACGGGCGACTCCAACATCCCCTCGGACACGTGGAGTCGCGCGCGCTCGAATCCCAGCAGCGCCTCCCGGTGGTTCCCGCGCGCGGCGGCGAGGTGAGCGCGCACGCTCGCCGCGAGGCCACGTGCGAGCTCCCGCCGTTGCGCATTCGCGTCGGTGAAGCTCGCGGGTGCATGCTGCGCGGAGTCGAGCGCCACGGCGGCGCGCTCGGCCGCCTCGAGGCTATCGAGCCGCACATCCAGCAAGCCCAAGAGATGCAATCGCAGCAACGGGTAGGCTCCATCGTAGATCGCCACTGGTGGCCAGGCGGCTCTCGGCGCGGCGGCCTTCCACCGCTGCACGCTGTCCCGGAGCGCGAGCAGCTCCGCACGCGGGCGGGCGACGAACGGGCGCGTCGCGAGCAGCGTGCGCTCGACGAGCGCGAACGCGGGCAGCGTACGCCCCACTCGCTGAAGATGGGACTCGGCCTCGCTCCAGCGTCCGCGCGCCACGGCGAGATCGGCGAGCCAGACCGCCGCTTCGCCCTGCAGCTCGGGCGAGCGCGACGGCTCCAGGAGCAGCGCCGTGAGTCGCTCCGTGGTGCCGAGCTCGCGGAGATACAGCGCGACGCGCATCACGCTGCGCTCCAGCAGCACGTCCGGCGCGGTGCGCAGCCGGGGAATGAGCCGCGCGATGGTGGCGGTATCGTGGTGGGCAGAGGCTCGGAAGAGCTGAAGCTCGAGCGCCCAATCCTCGCCGCTCACGGCGACCGCGCGAGCGACAAGGGAGTCCACCTCGCCAATTCGTCTCTGCTGCGCGGCGACACGGATCAGGTGCACGAGAGCACCGCGATGCGTGGGCTCGAGGGCGAGCACATGCTCGAACGCCTCGCGCGCCTCCGTGGGAGATCGTCCGCGGAGCGGATTGCAGTGGAAGAGCACCTCGCCAAGCTCGAACCAGCCCTCCACGTCGTTCGGCGAGCTGGCGACCACCGCGCGGTACAGCCGCTCGGCATCGTCATATGACCCGCGCATCCACGCGTCGAACGCCTCGACGAGCAGCCGGGCGCGCCAGGAGAGGCGGTTCTCGTGACGCACCGCCCGTGCGCTACCGGCGACGATCGAGTCCCACTGCCAGATCGCGGCCCACGTCGCCGTCTTGGCGAGCCGATAGTGTGCCAGGGCGAAGCCGCTGTCCTCGGCCACCGCGCGCTGGAACTCCTCGAATGCCACCGTATATCGTCCGACGCGGTAGTCGTCCTCGCCCTGGAGATACGCTTTGAGCGCCGGCAGCGAGGATGTCGTCACGGCGGCGATGCGCTGGAGCTGGTCCGCGGGCGGCCCGTCTCGGCGCGCCAGGAGTTGCGCCGTGAGCCGATCCACGAGCTGAAAGAGGTCGGATGGGGCCCCAACGGCGGTGGCTGTCGCCTCCGCGGCGCCACGTCGCGCGTCGAACAGGGACGCGCTGAGCCGCAGCGCATCGCCCGCCTGCACGATCTCTCCGACGACGTACAGGCCGGCGCCGACGTGCGTAGCGATCTCACGGCCGCGCGCCGCGTCGAACGGCAGCGAATCCGTGGACGCGATCGCGCCGAGCACGATGCGTGGGTCGACGGTGCGGAGGGCACCCGCGCCATCCAGGCTGGTGCTCAGCAGATCGGTCATCCCGCGCCGGAGGTAGGCGACCTCGGTCCCTCCGTGGACCTCGAATGGCAGCACCGCCACACGCGTCGGCGAGAGCTCGGCGCGCGCGCCACGCGTCAACCGCAGCGCGGTGGAGGCGACCAGCACGGCGGCGAGGCCGCCCGCGAGCCACGCGACCGCGTGCCACGTCGAGCGTCGCGACTCCCGTTGGGGGCCGCGCTGCGGAGGAGGCGCCCCGACGAAGGCTGGCGCGGTGACGACGGGCGGCGAAGCGGCGACGACGGGCGCACGGCCAACGACTTCCATGGCAACCGCGGAGGCGGGGGCAGTTGCCGGTGGCGCATCGGGCGCCGGGATGCGCTCCCGCAGGCTGTCGGCGAGCCGCGTCACACTGTCGGGCATCGCGAGCCCGAACTCTCGTGAGACTCGTGCCCGCAACGAGTCGAACTCGCGTAGCGCAGCGCGGGTCGCGTCGGGCGTACCCGCCGCCTTGAGCGCGTTCAGGCGGAAGAGCGCGGCGTCGGCGGAGAGCGGCTCCTCGTCGAGCCAGCGGCCGGCGACGAGCGCGCATTCGTCCCACGCCCGCGCCCGCGCCAGCTCGGTGCAGCGCTCGCGGCGCGCGCGCGCCACCAGCGAGTCGATCCGTGCGCCGGTCCGCTCGACCCAATGCTCGAAGCTCGCCGAGCCGCCCACGTACACCGCGTTGAAGAAGGGACCCGTATGGCACGCGAGCACGCGCTCGTGCTGACCGGCCGCCGCGGCATCGATCAGCTCCGCCGCATCCACGACGAGCGGCGCGCCGGTCGCCAGTCCGACCTCGGAGCGCCGAACCGTGATCGCGTCGGGGCCGAGCATGCGCCGCAGGTGCGAGAGCGCATCGCTCAACGAGTGCCGCGCGCGGGCCTCATCCTGATCGCCCCAGAACATCTCCACGAGCGTATCGCGCGCGAGCGGCCGGCGCTCGAGCGCGAGCACCGCGAGGACCGCGAGCTTTCGGCGTCGCGTGGCGAGGGACGGCTCCTCGGCCCCGCGTTGGTCGAGCAACGCGAGCCGGCCAAGGGTGACGAGCCGGAAGGATGCAACAGACATCGCCTGCCTCTTCGAGTACGGCGAGCGTACCGAGTCGGGTCCGATGGGTCGGGGCGGCAAGTATGGGACGTAAGCCGAGTGTCCGCAACGTGTTGACATTGTTGAGCCGCGGTTGACCCGGCTCCGCAGCTTGTCAGCCCTCACGTCCCGCGGAGGGAGCAGGTATGCGGCTCACGATGGTACTCTGGCTGGCACTGGGGCCGTTGCTCCTGGCGCCTCGGTCCGGACACGCACAGGTGTGGAAGGCGATCAAGGAGAAGGCGGTAGAGAAGGCGACGGCGCGCAAGGCGAAGGCCGACAGCGCCATCATCGCGCGCACATCGCGCACGATGGACTCCACGCTCGAGAAGACGGGTCGCGGCGTGGACAGCGCCACGGACCGCATCGCGTCGCTCGCTGACAGCGCGGTGAGCAAGACCGAACAGGGCGTGTCCAGCCTGGTGAAACGACGCCCGGGCGAGGCCGACCCCCTCGCCGCCGACCTCGCGGACGACGGGCGCATCGTGCTCGTGGCGCTGCGCTTCACTCCCGACGATCAGCTCGCGCCCGGATCGGAGGTCCTGCTCGCGCAGCTCGCGCTGCTCCTCACCACGCAGAGCGGCGCCTTTCTCGTGGAGGGTCACGTCGCCGCCAGTGCCGCGGCGGAAGCGGACCGGTCACACAGCGAGCGGAGAGCGGCGGCGGTGAAGGCACGGCTCGTGGCGGCCGGGGTGCCGGCCGCGCGGCTGTTCGCCATGGGCGCCGGCGCCACGACGGTCGCGGGCACCGCGCCCCCCGACCGCATCGAGATCGCGCGAATGCAATGAGTCTCCTGATCGACGACGCCGGATCATCTCTCATACGAGGAGCCTTCCGATGAACGAGCACGCGAACGAGCACGGTATCAGCCAGCTCTCACCATCGACGACACCCGGCGCGGTGGACCGCCGCCGCTTTCTCACGCAGCTCGGGAATGCCGGCATGCTGGGCGCCGCGTTCCTGACGCTGGGTGACCGACCGGACGCGCTCTGGCGGATCCTCGGCGGCCACGCCGGCGCGGCGCGCGGCGGCGCGGCGGATCGCCCCATCTACATGGTATGCCTGGGCGACTCCATCATGTGGGGCCAGGGCCTCGCCGATGGTCAGAAATTCCAGGCGCTGGTGGCGAACTGGATCCAGTCCAACAACCCGGCGCGCCGTCAGATCCGCCGGTGGAACTTCGCGCATTCGGGCGCGGGGTTCGGTCCCAATCCGGTGACTGTGATCGGGCGACCGACCGTCGCGAGCCTCGGGCGCCAGCTCGCGGCGAACCAGGGCGACCGCTCGCGGCTCCCCGATTTCGACTTCATCCCCGCAAGCCGCGGCGGCACGCAGGGCGTCACCACGGCGATCCGTCAGGAGGGCTCGGCCGGCGACAGGCTCGGCGGCGAGATCCCGCGGACCTTTCCGACGCTCTGGCGCCAGCTCGACCTCGCTGTGGAGACGCTGCGCACCGGCCACGACGCGCGCGGGATCGAGAAGAGCGGCATCCTTCCTCCCGCGCAGCCGGAAGAGGTGGAGCTCGTGCTCATGGACGGCGGCGCGAACGACGTCGGCTTCCTGGACGTCGTGCTCGATCCGAGTCGCACGGCGGACCAGGTGCGAGAGCGCGTGACCTCGACCATCCGCCCCGGCATCCAGGCCTTCCTCCCCGCCGTGCTCAAGACGTTCCCCAACGCGACCGTCGTCGTGACCGGCTACTATCGCGGGCTGTCGGAGGCGTCGCTGCACGCGCAGGTGGCGCTGCTGATCGAGCAGGCCGCTCGCTGGGGCCTCGCCAACGGCGCGCTGCACATTCCGCAGGACAAGACGGCGCTCGAAGTGCGCGCGGCCATCGGCCGGATGGCGGCGTTCGACGACAGCAGCAACGCCGTCTTCCGCGACGTCGTCACACAGCTCGGCCAGGGGCGCACGCTGTTCGCCAGCCCGGAGTTCGCGCCGGAGAACGCGTATGGCGCGCCACAGCGCTTCGTCTTCCATCTCACGGACACCGATCCCGCCGAGGTGGTGCGGCGCGCGGAGTGCGACAAGCTGCTCGGGGAGTGGCTGCAGGGGACGTTCATTACCGGCCAGACCTCGCCGGTGGACACGCCCTGGCATCTGTTCTGTCTCGACGCGAGCACTTTCCATCCCAATCCCGCCGGCGCGCGACGCTACGCGGACAAGATCGTCGCCGTGCTGCAGCAGCAGCGTCCGGCGTGGCTCGCGCCGGTGGTGGTGGCAGGAGGCGGTGGAGGGACCACGGGACCCGTCGCCACCAGGGCCATGCGCGTGACGGTGAAAGGCACGACGGCTGGGACGAACAAGACCGTGATCGTCACGGCTGTCGACGCGGCGACGGGACAGCCCGTGGATGGCACCGTCTCCATCGGTGGCGCGACCGGCAAGACGGGAAGCCCGGTCACCTTCTCGTGCGAGACCGACCGGGAGCTGGCCGTGGGACCGAGAGTGGTGCGCCGGCCGCTCGCGGCATGCACCGGGAGCGTGCACGCCGAGGGGTATCGCGACGCGCCGATCCGGTACTGACACACGAGCGGCTGGCTCTGTCGTAGGGCGAAGCGAGCGGCGGCTAGTCGAGGCGAATGCTACGCTGCCTCGAGGGCGGCGAAGAGCTCCCGCTCCGCTGCTCGCAGCGCCCGATCCCTGCCGTGCTTGAAATCGCGAAACGTGGCGCGCTCCACGTCACGACGCGGCAGAAGACGGTGTCCGACATCAGGGAGCGTCCCTGGCTTGTAGCCGTGCAGCGTGGCCGCACCGCAATATTATCGTACGCCGACAGGCCGACGCATCCACCACGCACCGC
>JBJMNM010000287.1:0-6563 GCA_045804305.1 Gemmatimonadaceae bacterium
CGTCCCGTGCGCTGCCGGCCTGCGGTGTTGGGGTCGTCGCCGTTTCGTCCCGAGCATCTGGCGAACGTGGACTTCGTCGTCGTTCGGGAGCTCACGGGCGGCATCTACTTCGGTGCGAAGAGCCTCGAGCCGATCGCCGACGGCGTGGGCGAGCGCGCGGTCGACGTGTGCAGCTACACGACGGGCGAGATCGAGCGCATCGTGCGCGTGGCGGCCGAGCTGGCGCGCGGACGCGGCGGTCGACTCACGTCGGTGGACAAGGCGAACGTGCTCGAGACGTCGCGGCTCTGGCGCCGCGTCACGACGCGCGTGATCGCGGAGGAGTATCCGGACGTGGCGCTGGAGCACATGCTCGTGGACACCTGCGCGATGAAGCTCGTGCAGCAGCCGCGCGCGTTCGACGTGGTGGTGACGGAGAACATGTTCGGCGACATCCTCACCGATGAAGCCGCGGTGCTGGCCGGCTCGATCGGACTGCTGCCGTCGGCGTCACTTGGCGCGGATGGCGAGCCAGGCCGCCGCCGTGGACTCTACGAGCCGATTCACGGCTCGGCGCCCGACATCGCGGGGATGCAGCTCGCCAACCCGCTTGGCACGATCCTGAGCTGCGCCATGCTGCTGCGGCATTCCCTGGGGCTCGAGGCGGAAGCGTACGCCGTGGAAGCGGCTGTCGACCGCGCGATCGACCTGGGCGCGCTCACGCCGGATCTCAGCGTGCCGGGCGGACGCGTGGTGCACACCTCGGACGTGACGACCGCGGTCACGAGCGCGCTGGTCTCCCCTTTGCGACTGGAGGCGCTGGCCCAGCCCTGACGGGCGACGCGCCTTCACGACCCTCGGTCACCGGAGCCGATCATGCTCGCACTCGCCATCACCCTGTTCGTCATCTGGGCCCTCTGCGTGCTGGCCTTCAAGATCACGTTCGCGTTCATCCACCTGCTCGTCGTGCTCGCGGTCATCGCCGTCGTGCTGCACTTCGTGCGGAAGGCGAGGACGCCGGTGTAGCGGTGACCGGTGAGCGGTGAGCGGTCTCACCGTCTCACCGTCTCACCGTCTCACCGTCTCACCGATTTCCCCTCACGGCCCCGTCCTTACCGGCGGCAGCGGCTTCGAGCGATCCTCCGACGGCTGAAGATTCCACTCGAGGAACGTCCACGTCCGATTCCACGAGTCGATCTGCGCCGGCGAGTCCACACGCTCGAGCGTGACCGGGTCCACGCGACGGCTGAACGCGTGCCCCACCGACGACCCCCACGGCGCGGGGTTCACGTAGATCTTCGTCTCGGCCAGATCGGGCTTCAGCGCGCGAAGCGTGTAGACCATCTGCTGGTCTTCCACGTAGTTCACGTCCTCGTCATTGGTCGCGACGTGGACGAGAATGGGCACCTTGAGGTTGGCCGCGTGGAACACCGGTGAGCGCTTGATGTACTCGTCGCGCTTCTCGAACGGCAGTCCCTGGATCCCTTCCTCCGCCGCGAAGTCGTCCTGATAGCTCGGTCCCTTGTACGACAGCCGGAACACGAGGTTCGTGACCGGCACGATCGCCGCGCCGGCCTTGAATGGGTGGTCGTCGCGAAAGAGCGAATGCGCCGTGATGAACCCGCCGTGGCTCCAACCCATGATCCCGAGCCGGTTCATGTCGACGTACGGAAGCGTCTTCAGGTAGTCCACCGCGGAGATCGCGTCGTCCACCTCCTTGCCGCCGTAGTCGATCGCCTCGTAGTGCGCCGCGCCGTGGCCGGTGCTGCCACGGTAGTCCGGCGTGATGATCACGTAGCCGCGCTGCACCGCCTCACGCACGAACGGGAACATCGACTGCGTCCAGTCGCCATGCACTCCGCCGTGCACCCAGACCATTGCCGCGTGACCACCTGGGCCGCGCTTGGTGAGTGGAGCGAAGAGGTACGCGGGAATCGTCATGCCGTCGGCGCGGCTCTTGTACGTCACCTTGCGGAACTCCATCACTCCGGCGCTCCGCGCGGCGTAGATGCTGTCGGTGCGCTGCTTCTGCGCGATCTGCCGGGCGTAGTCGGCCTTCGGCAGGTCCTGCGGACGATTGCTGATGTAGAGCAGCCGAGCACGCGCCGAGTCCATCGGTGGTCGCACGGGAGTGGCAGCCTGCGCGCTGGCGCGGCCGCCCACGGATGACGAAAGGATGGCGGCCGCGACGACGGCGGCGCCAATGCGATGACGTGTTGCCATGTGGTAAGCACCTCGGGCGGAAATGGTGGGGCTGCTGCCGAATGGCGAGTCGGCTCCAGCGCGGCGAAGCTAGCGCGCGCCGGCTTGCGCGCCAGAATCGCGGAGATCGGTGACTCGGTTGACAACGATTGGGTCAGGGATAACGTTGGCCGCCTCGTCATATCGTCCTCTCCCTGACGCTGATGTACGCCCACCGATCTCGCACCGCCCCCCACCGCCCCAAGCGGACCTTTGTGCTTTTCGCCGCGATCAGCGCGGCGATTGCCGCGTGCGGCGGAACCGGCGGCGAAGGCACGGGTCCCCTCGCGGCAGGCGTCAGCTCCATCACCCTCACGACCAATCTCCCGGCGCTCGATCCGGGGCGCGATGGTGAATATGCGGTGTGGGCCATCGAGCCCTCGGGGGCCGTGCACGCTCTCGGCACCACTCCGGGTGGAGGAACCTTCACCTATACCTCGAGCCTCGGCGCGGTGCGAGACCTCGAGATCACGCTCGAAGCGCCCGGTGCCCCGCGCTCGGAGCCGTCGGCGCAACTGCTCCTCCGCGGCACCTTTCGCGACAATCACGCCGACCTCGGCTATGCGGGTGCCCTGACCCTCGGCGACCTGCCGCTGCGCGACCGGCCCGGGCAGTTCACGATGTTCACGCCCAGTGACAACGACACCGGCGGCTATCCATCGCACGAAGAAGCGGGGGTCTGGCTGTTCAACATGGCACCGGCCGAGACACCGCAGAAGGACTATTACGTCCGCATGACGCAGCTGGAGCCAGGCTGGGTCTACGAGGGCTGGATGGTCCGCGACATCGATACTCCATCGGCGGTCTGGCTCTCGTATGGAAAGTTCGTTCCCGACTGGACCGGTGCACTGAACCAGCCGGACGATACCGGCTGGGGACCATTCTCGGGCGTGGTCGACTACCGCACGGCTCGATTGGAGGATTTCCCCGGCGACGACTGGATCTCGAACCCCCTCCACCTGCCGTGGTCGAACGGGCTGCCACTGCCTCTCGACCTGCGCGAGAAAGACGCCGCCGGCCGGATGCGGTGGTCGCACGTCATCACGATCGAGCCTTCCACCGATCGCGGCGAGCCGATCACCACCGAGCGTCCATTCGTGCTTCGCCCGTACGTCGACTCGTTCGGCGACCTCGGGCCCGGCGTAGCGCGCCCACTCACGCTGCGCGCATCGACGCTCCCGTCAGGCTCGGCGGTCGCGCGATGAGCATCGTGTCCGTGGCATCCCGCGTCGTGCGCGTCGCCGGGCGACGAACGATCGTCGTCCTGGTGACCGCCACTGTCCTCGTCTCCTGCCACGACGCCCCCACAGGGCCGTCGTCGGAGCGCGACGCCACCGCCGGCACCTGGCAGGCCTGGACCTTCGCCAGCGCGGCCGAGCTCCGGCCTGCCGCGCCGGCGTCGCGCGGATCGGTCGATGTCGCACGGGAGCTGGACGATATCGTCCGACTCCAGGGTGCCCGCACCCCCGCGACCGACAGCGCGGTGCGCCGCTGGAGCGGGAGCCCGACCGCGCCATGGGACTCCGCGGCCCTCCACGTGCTCGATTTCTATTTCCCGCTGCTTCCCGACGTGCGCGTGGCCACGCCGGTTCGTGCCGCGCGCGCGATGGCGCTGCTGCACGTCGCGATGTACGACGCGATGATCGCCACGTGGGATGCCAAGTACGCATACCGTCGTGAGTCGCCGGCCGCGGTCGACTCGCGCGTGGTCGCGCTCATCGATGCGGGCGGCGTGCCCAGCTACCCGTCCGAGCATGCGGCGGTCGCCGAGGCGGCGGCCGTGGTACTCTCGTACGCGTTTCCAGCGGAAGACACGCTCCGATTCCATCTGATGGCTCGCGAGGCGGGCGACGCGCGCGTTGCGGGCGGCGCCGCGTTCCGGTCCGACGTGGAGGCCGGTGCGGCGATCGGCCGCGCCGTGGCGGCGCGCGTGATCGCGCTCGCGCGCACTGACGGCTCCGCGGAGGTCTGGAACGGCGTGCGGCCCGTCGGACCCGATCTCTGGCGTCCGACGCCGAACAAGTTCGTTCAGGTGCCATTCGACGCGAATAGTGGACAATGGCGAACCTGGGTGCTGCCTTCGGCGAGCGTGTTTCGCCCCGCGCCCCCGCCCGCCGTCGGCTCGGCCACTTTCTCGGCCAACCTCGACGAGCTTCGTACGCTGTCCACCGGCCGCACGATCGCGCAGGCCGACATGGCGAGATACTGGGCCACCGACGCGCCGTCGGTGATCTGGGAGAAGTACATGCTCGAGGAGATCGCGCAGCGTGGTCTCAGTCCCGTGCGGGCCGCGCGTGCGCAGGCGCTCGCGAGCGTCGCGATGTACGACGCGTTCCTCGCGTGCTGGGACGCCAAATTCTACTACTGGCTCGAGCGGCCCGTGAGCGCCGAGCCGGCGCTGCGCACGGTGTTCCCGACGCCCCCGTTCCCGAGCTATCCCTCCGGTCATTCCACCATCTCGTCCGCGGCGGGCGAGGTGTTCGCCGAGCTCTTTCCCGACAAGGCGCAGCACTATCGCGATATTGCGGTCGACGCATCGCTCTCGCGCGTGTACGCCGGTGTGCATTACCGCTTCGACGTGGAGGCGGGCGATGCGCTCGGCGTCCAGGTCGGGCGGAGCGTGGTTCAACATGCGCGCGGCGATGGGTCCGCGCGCTGATGGTCGTTTTCCGCTCTCACCAATTTTGGAGGCTAGGATGCGAAGCTCACCGGACGGCGCTTTCATGACGCGAGTCGCCGCCGCCTGCCTGACACTGCTGCTCGGCGCACACTCCGTGGGCGCGCAGACCGGAACCAGCGCCGCCCGCGGCCGCGTGACCGACGTGGCGGGCCGCCCGCTCGATGCGGTGCAGGTGCTCGTGCCCGGCGGCAATCGCGTGACGCGTACCGATGCGCGCGGCGTGTACCGGCTCGGTGGTCTGCCGGCCGGCACGTACATCCTGCGCGCCCAGCAGCTCGGGTACGGCGTCGTGTCCCATCAGATCGTCCTGGCGGGCAACGACACCGCCGTGGCGGACTTCGTGCTTCGCCCGACGGCGCTCTCGTTGGACGCCGTCGTCGTGACCGGCACGGCGGCGGAGTCGCGCAAGAAGGAGGTCGGCAACAGCATGGCCGGCATCAGCGCCAAGGACATCGAGTCGGCGCCCGTGAAGAACGTGCAGGACATCATTGGTGCGCGCGCTCCGGGCATCACCGTGCTCACCAACTCCGGACAGCCCGGCGCCGGCGGCACGATCAGGCTTCGCGGCACCAACAGCATCACCCAGGGCAACAACCCGATCATCTACGTGGACGGCGTTCGCATCTATAGCGACAACGCCCCGATCTCGCCCGGCTCTCGGCAGGTCACCACCACCTTCAACGACATCAAGGCGGAGGACATCGAGCGTGTCGAGGTGGTGAAGGGCGCCGCGGCCACGACGCTGTACGGCACCGAAGCCTCGGGCGGCGTGATCCAGGTCTTCACCAAGAAGGGCAGCGGCGCGGCGCCGGAGTGGGCGCTCAACGTCGGCGTCGGCATGAATCACATGGGCCACCTCGGCTCGAGCGACGATCCCACCGGCGTGTTCGTGAATCAGTGCACGGGTCCCAACCTGCAGGACGCGCAGGGTGTGCCATGGGTGGATCCGACCTGTCCGACCAGTGGTACCTGGCTGCGCACCGGTGCCGTACAGAATCACTCGATCTCGGTGCGGGGTGGCGCGCAGCAGACGAGCTATTTCGTGTCCGGGAACTTCAGCTCGGAGGAGGGGGTCATTCCAACCAGCTCGGCCAAGTCCGGCGGTGCCCGCGCCAACTTCAGCTTCTCCCCCTCGAGCACCCTCCTGTTCAGCTTCAACTCGTCGTTGACGCGGAACGAGATCCAGTTCATCCCCGACGGCAACTTCGTATGGGGCTTCATGCTCAACGTCGGGCGCGGCTCGCTGGGCAACTTCAAGGGCGGCAAGGGCGAGTGCGTCGGCATCACGGTCACCTGCGTGACCAACGGCTACCTGCTCGACCAGAAGGCGACCAACTCCGCCGATCACTTCATCAGCGGGCTGACGCTCAACTGGAGCCCGACCACCGCCTTCACCAACCGCTTCGCGCTTGGCTACGACTACAACAACACCGATAGCCAGGACATCATCCCGTTCGGCTACATTAACCTGCCCCTCGGGCGTCTCGACAAGACGGATTGGAACCATACCAAGCTGTCGCTCGACTACGCCGGCTCGTACCAGCACGAACTGCTCGGGCTTGCGTCCACCTCCTCCTGGGGTGGTCAGTTGTTCGACGACCGCGACAAGCTCACCGGCATGACGGGGAACGACTTCTCCGGTCCCGGCGACCCGACGCTCAGC